>JASFRP010000350.1:0-4750 GCA_050114895.1 Gemmatimonadota bacterium | reverse complement strand
AAGAGGGTAGGGGGATGGTTGCCGGGGCTGGACCGGGCTGGGCACAGGAAGGGGGGCGGTTCAGGAAAGCGGCTCCCGGACGCCGGGTGTGAGGGCGAACGGAACGCCCTCCGGGTGGGACGCCCGCCGCGTGGGACCCCCGCCTCTCCTTGACAGGGGTATGAAGGGCCTCGATCCTGACCACCGGCTATTTCTCGTCTTTCAAAGGAGGAATCCCAGATGGAACCTTGTCGAAACCTCGGCCTGTCCAGATCGGCTCCGGGTCTTCTCGCCATTCTCATTCTCCTGTCTGCCCCCCCGACCCTCCAGGCCCAACGGACCCGGCAAGTGGTGCAGATGGACTCGGCCAGGATGGAGGCTCTCTATGTGAGCGACCGGTGGGAGGACCATCCCATCAGCAACTACGAGTCCGCCATCGAGGGCAAAGCCGTCACCGACAGCATCTACGCCGCCGTCACCCAGGGTGTGGTGGACTACCAGAAGATCACGTACCGGAGCCGCATCGGGGACATGGACATCCCGGCCTACGTCTATCAGCCCTTGGAGAAGAGGGGCGAGAAGGGGCACCCGGCGATGGTCTGGGTCCACGCAGGCGTCCACGGGAACTGGGGCGCGACCATGTGGCCCTTCGTCCGGGAGGCGGTGGAGCGCGGGTACGTCATCATCTGCCCCGAGTACCGGGGTAGCACCGGGTACGGGGAAGAGCACCACAGGGCCATCGACTATGGTGGCTACGAAGTGGACGATGTCATCACGGCCTATGACTGGCTGGTGGGGAACCTCCCTCACGTGGATCCGGACCGGGTGGGAATCATGGGGTGGAGTCACGGAGGGTACATCACTACCCTCGCCGTCTCCAGAGAGGATCACCCCTTCCAGGCCGGCGCCGCCATCGTGCCGGTGACGAACCTGGTCTTCCGCCTCTCCTGGAAGGGCCCCGGCTATCAGCGGATCTTCTCCACCCAGCAACGGATCCAGGGGCTCCCCTTCGAGCAGCGGGAGATCTACAAGGAGCGCTCGCCCTATTACGCGGTGGACAACCTCAAGACCCCCCTCCTGGTACACGTGGCCACCAACGACGAGGACGTGGACTTCGAGGAGGACGGGATGCTGGTCTACAAGCTCCGGGACATGCACCCCGACATCACCGAGACCCGGATCTACATCGATCCCGAGCCCTGGGGAAGGAGCGTGGGCCACTCCTTCAGCCGGCGGGTGAACTCGGAGACGCTGGAGCGGGAAGACTCCCCCTCCCAGATCGATTCCTGGAACCGGACCTGGACCTTCTTCGACTGGTACCTCCGACCCTATCAGACGGAGCCGGTGCCGAAGAAGCACGCAGCCCGCTGAATCGGATCGGGTGAAGGGCCGGATGACCAGACCCTTTGCGCCACTCAGACGCCTCTGCGCCACGCTCTTCGCCCTGGGATGCCCCCTCCGCCCGGAGGCCGGCGTCGCCCAGGGGTCCAATCCCGGTGCCGGCCCCGAAGCGCTCCGGTTCTCCGTGACCCGGGCGACGGGGGCAATCAGAGTCGACGGGGTCCTGGACGAAGGGGCGTGGGAGGACGCCACTCCTGTGCCCCTCCCCTTCGAGTGGTTCCCGGGGGAGGATGAGCCCGCCCCGGTGGATACGGAGGTGAGCGTCCTCTTCGACGACGCAAACCTCTATCTGGGATTCCGGGCCCGGGACCCGGACCCCTCGGCGATCCGAGCGAACCTGTCGGACCGGGACACCCCGGTTCAGGACGATCACGTGGGCTTCATGATCGATCCCTTCAACGACGAGCGCCGGGGATTCCAGTTCAGGATCAACCCCCTTGGCGTGCAGATGGACGCTATCTTCAGCGAGAACGAGGGCTACGAGGACTTCTCGTGGGACGCCATCTGGGATTCCGAAGGGAAGATCACGGAGGAGGGGTATGTGGTGGAGGTGGCCATCCCCTTCAAGAGCCTCCGCTTTCCCAGGACCGCGGAGCCCCAGACCTGGGGTTTCATGGCCTTTCGCTCCTATCCCCGGGAAGTCCGTCACCGGATGCGGAGCCATCCCACCGACCGTAACCTGGCGTGTCTCCTCTGCCAGATGAACAAGATGGAGGGGATCCAGGGTGTGGATCCCGGGCGGAACGTGGAGGTCACCCCTACCCTGACGGCGGTGCGCACCGACACCCGGCCGAACTGGCCGTCGGGATCCTGGGAGAGGGGGAAGGGGGACTACGACCCGGGAATCACGGCCCGGTGGAGTATGACCCCCAACCTGGTCTTCAACGGGACGGTGAACCCCGACTTCTCCCAGGTGGAGGCCGACGTGGCCCAGCTGGAGGTGAACAGCCGCTTCGCCCTCTACTATCCCGAACGGCGGCCTTTCTTCCTGGAGGGAGCGGACTTCTTCCTCACTCCACTGAACGTCGTCTTCACCCGGACGGTGGCGGATCCCAGGGCCGGGGCGAAGGTGACGGGGAAGGAAGGCGCCAACGCCGTGGGGTTCTTCCTGACGCAGGATCGGGTGAACAACCTCATTCTTCCAGCGAACCAGGGCTCGAGGTCCGCGTTCCTCCAGGAGGACGTGACGGCGAGCGTGTTCCGCTACAGGCGAGACGTGGGCGAGGGATCCACGGCAGGCGGCCTCATCACCGTCCGGGAAGGGAAGGGCTACCACAACCGGGTGTACGGGGCCGACGCCTTCTTCCGCCTCTCCCAGACGAACACCGTCCAGGCGCAGGTCCTCCGGTCGGACACCGAATACCCCGACGAGATCGTCGAGGGTTTCGGGCTGGATTCCGAGGCCGTCCAGGGAAACGCACTCTTCCTCCAGTTCATGCACCGGAGTCGGGAGTGGATGACGGTGGTGAACGCAAAGCAGCTGGACTCGGATTTCCGATCCGACGCCGGATTCATTCCCCGGGTGGACACCCGGAGCGGCGATGTCCGCCTCCAGCGAACCTGGTGGGCGCCGGAACCGGGCCGATGGTACTCCTTTCTGAGCGCCAGTGTCCTGGCCTCCCACACCGAGGACCTGGAGGGGCACCTGACGGATGAACGGGTCCAGCTCAACGGGGGATACTCGGGCCCCATGCAGTCCAGCGTGAACGTAGCGCTGGCTCGACGGAAGGAGCGGTCCCAGGGGGAGCTCTTCGAGAGTCTGGACGCGGCGCACCTGGGCTTCGAGATCCGGCCATCGGGGCTCGCGACCCTGGGGTTCGGTACGGAGCTCTCCGAGACGGTGGACTATCTCGCAGGCGAGAGGGGTACGCAGATCACGGCAGGTCCCAGCGCCGATCTGAAGCTGGGGAGGCATCTGAACGTGGAGCTCCAGCACTCTTTCCGGCGTCTGGAGCGGGAGGGCGAGTGGGCGTTCATCGCCAACCTCTCCCAGCTCCGGGCCGTATACAACTTCAACATCAGGAGCTTCTTTCGGGCCATCGTCCAGTACCAGAACATCCAGCGGAATCCGGAGCGTTACGAGGTTGCCGTCCACCGGAAGACCCGGACCCTCTTCACGCAGCTCCTCTTCTCCTACAAGGTCAACCCCCAGACCGTCCTCTTCCTCGGGTATTCCGACAACGCCAAGGGCCTCCTCACCCCGGAGCTCGTCCGGACCGACATGACCCGTACCGACCGGACCTTCTTCCTGAAGGTGGGATACGCCTGGCGGCCCTGACCGGTCACGGGGGATCGGAGGGAGCGTGCCCGCGGCTTCCCCGGTGGCAGGACCCGCTCCTCCTCCCTATGCTTCGGGATCCCAATCTCCCCGCGCGCGGGGAGCCCTGGATCACCGGGACTCCATGGAGGTGAGCGATGCCTGTGGCGTACCCATCCCGGCGGGAATTCCTCCGGCAGCTGGGCCTAACCGGTGTGGCGGTCTCCGTGGGCGGGCTGGCAGAAGGGTGCCTATCCTCGGGCCGGCGCGGGCGCCCGAACATCGTCCTCATCTTCATGGACGACATGGGCTACGGAGACGTGGGGTCGTACGGGGCTCAGGGGTACACGACTCCCCACCTGGACCGGCTGGCTGCCGAGGGGACCCGCTTCACGGACTTCTACGCCTCCCAGGCCGTGTGCTCGGCGTCCCGAGCCTCTCTCCTGACGGGGTGCTATGCCGAGCGGGTCTCCATTCTGGGAGCCCTCTCCCCCCGCTCGGCCGTCGGTCTGAACCCGGAGGAAGAGACACTGGCGGAGATCCTGAAGGCCCGGGGCTACGCCACGGGGATCTTCGGGAAGTGGCACCTGGGAGACCAGCCCCAGTTCCTCCCTCTTCAGCACGGCTTCGACGAGTACCTGGGCCTTCCCTATTCCAATGACATGTGGCCGGTGGAATACGACGGGACCCGGCTGGAGGAGGGAGGGAAGAGTCACTACCCGCCTCTTCCCCTCCTCCGGGGGAACGCCGTGGCGGAGTACGTCGAGGATCTTCAGGACCAGGACCGGCTCACCACCCTGTATACCGAAGCGGCTCTGGCCTTCATCGAGGCGCACCGGGGGGAGCCCTTCTTCCTCTACCTGGCCCACAGCATGCCCCACGTTCCCCTGGGCGTTTCGGAACGGTTCCGTGGGCGGTCGGAGCAGGGGATGTTCGGAGACGTCATGGAGGAGATCGACTGGTCCGTGGGCCAACTCCTGGAGACCCTGGACCGGTTCGGCCTGAAGGAAGACACCGTCGTGATCTTTACCAGCGACAATGGACCCTGGCTAAACTTCGGAAACCACGCGGGATCGGCGGGACCATTGAGGGAAGGGAAGGGGACGGCCTTCG
>JASFRP010000349.1:0-4763 GCA_050114895.1 Gemmatimonadota bacterium | reverse complement strand
CCATGGAAGCGCGGTGAACGAACCGGGATTTCACCGGCCGCTGGGCGGGCGCATCACCCCGACCAGTAAGAGGCCCCCAGACGCTTTGAGCTCAGAGTCCCCGGGCTCTGGCCTCCAGCGCGTGCCACTGCTCCATGACGCCCTGGTATCGAGACCGGGCCTCGTCACAGGCCGCCACCTGTCTCGCGGTGGGTGCCACGTCCGCCTCCTGCATAGCCATGGCAGCCGTCATCAACTCCTGGCTCACACCGTCGAGGGTCGGGGGGCCCGACGGAGCTCCACGCCCGAAACGCCTCCCACCGAAGCCGCCCCCTCGGGGCGCAGGAGCCAGTTCCTCCAACTGGGACCTCAACTCAGCAGCCTCTCGGGTCGCCTCCCCCTCCAGAGCCGCCACCAGCTCCCGGGCCCGTTCGTAAGCCTCATGGGCAGCGACTGCCCCGTCGTACATCTCCAGCGATAGCGAGGCGAGACGGTCCAGGTCCGCCGCAGACGTCTTCACGCGGGGGTCCAGGCGTAGCGTGAGAGGTTGCCTCCACTCCTCCCCGTTCACGGTGAGGCGCACCGTGTACTGGCCTGGGGGTGCCCACGGTGCTTCCACCCTGGGATAGGTGTGGCCCGGTACCGCGCCGGTGGCACCCCCTCCGGCACGGGGCTCCTCACCGATGGGGTCGTAGTGGAGGTCCCAGGAGAACCGATGCATCCCCTTGCGGGGAGAGAGAACCATCTGCGGCGCCGGCCAATACAGGGGGACCCTGCAGTTGGGCGCCGTGGGATCCTCCCGGCAGATTCGGTCGTACCCTTGCGGATCCAGCGCCGGGTCGGGTTCCAGGACCGGGTCGTCGCTGGAAAGGGAGCGGACCACTCTTCCATCGGGAGTCAGGATGTCCAGGGTAACGGGCCCCACGGCATCGGCGGCCAGGTAGTAGTCGATGATCCCCCCGGGGAGCGGGTTCTCGCCATGGGGAAGCTCCGGTGTCCACTCCGTGGGATCGTTCATTCCGAACCGCACTCGGACCGCCGTGGCCGGCTCGAAGAGGTACGCGGAGGCAGCCGCCTGCGCCTCCGCCACCTGCCGCAACGGCGTGAGGTTGTCCAGGATCCAGAACCCTCGTCCGTGTGTTCCGGCCACCAGATCGGAGCACAGGCAGGTACTATCGTCCTTCACCTTGATCTCCCGAACGGAGACCGCGGGCATGTCCAGCCTCAGCGAATGCCACTGGTCGCCGTCGTCGAAGGAGACCCACACCTGCGTTTCCGTGGCGGCATACAGGAGCCCCTGCTTTCGGGGGTCTTCCCGGATGGAGTTGGCCACGGCACCAGGCGAAAGACCGTTGTTGATCTCCGTCCACGTCTGACCGCCGTCGTGCGTGCGCCAGAAGTGGGGGTTCATGTCGTCGATCCGCATCGTGTTGGCGGCAGCGTATGCCGTGCCTTCGTCGAAATGCCCAGCCTCGATATTGAAGATGCGGGTCCAGGCCTTGATCTCAGGAGGGGTCACGTTGCTCCAATGGTCGCCGCCGTCCGTGGTCACCTGGATATTTCCATCGTCCGTGCCGGCCCACAGCACGTCCACGTCCAGGGGTGAAGCCGACAGAGCGGTGATGGTCCCCTGGGGGCTCGGCGTGACATCGGCAGCGTACTTGCCGGCGGAGGCCGGTACCTCCCAGCTCTGCCTGGCGAGGTCGGGGCTGATTCGGGTCCACGAGTGCCCCCGGTCCAGGGACTTCCATACCACGTTGGATGTGTAGAAGAGGAGGTCCGGATTCACCGGCGACCACAGGATCGGCATGGTGCGGACGTCCCGGTTGAATGGCCCGCCCCGGGGGCCCATGTCTGGACCCACGTTGGTGCTCTGGCCGGTCCTCCGGTTGTAGAGCGACACGTCCGTCCGGGCGCTCCCGAAGACCAGGTCGGGGTCTCGGGGGTCGGGCGCTGCGATGCCGTACTCCTGGATGTTCACCGGGTGCCAGTCGTGGAAAGTGATCATGCCGTCGTCGGAGCGGCTCTTCACACAAGCGGAGCCCGAGTCTTGTTGGCCAGCGCAGACCCGGTAGGGAAAGTCGTTGTCGGTGGTGGCGTGGAACATGGCCCCGGTGGGCTGGGTGTACCAGTTGCTCCAGGACTCGCCCCGGTTGGCCGAGATGACCGCGCCCTGATCGGAGACGGTCAGGATGATGTTCGGGTTGTTGGGATTGATCCAGATCTTCTGGTAGTCGTCTCCCCCGTAGGCGCCCCGCACCGCCGACCAATGGACGCCCCCATCCTCACTGCGCCACATCACCACTGTGGCGCTGTAGATGACGTTCTCGTCTTTGGGGTCCACGGTCACGGTGGGCAGGTCTCCCCCACCGATCCTTGCCAGAGGCCGCGTATCCACGTGGGGCGTGGCGCTACCTACAGGACCCTCTGGAACGTCCACCGGGGTCCAGTGCTCCCCGGCGTCGCTGGACTTGTAGAAGCCGACAGTTCCCGTGGTTCCTCCTCCCTGGCCCGGACCCGCCCCCGGGGCCGCCTGAGGAACGCCCGCTACCATGGCATAGAGGAGTCGCGGATTGCTGGGGGCGATGGCCAGGTTGGCTTCGATGACCCTGGGGAGTCCCTGGGTGAGGGGTCTCCAGGTCGTGCCCCCATCGGTGGACTTGAATATCCCTTCCCCTGCACCTCCGAACTCCGAGCTCTCCCGGAAGCCCTGCTGTTGCTGCCAGAGGGCAGCGTAGACGGTGTTGGGATCAGAAGGGTCCAGGGCGACGTCGTTTCCGCTGGTGTATTCGTCGCGGTAGAGGACCTTCTCGAAGGTCTGCCCACCGTCGGTGGACCGGAAGATCCCCCGCTCTTCATTGGGTCCGTAGGGGTGGCCGAGGACGGCAACGAAGAGGCGGTCGGGGTTCGTGGGGTCCACAACCACGTCGGCAATCATCTGGCTGTCCCGGAGGCCCAGGTGGGTCCACGTCGCTCCTGCGTCCACGGACTTGTACATCCCGTCGCCGGTGGAGAGGTCGGGTCGGATGATTCCGGCACCGCTTCCCACGTAGATGATGTCGGGATCGGAAGGCGCCACCGCGATGGCGCCGATGGAGCCCGTAGGCTGATCGTCGAAGAGCGGCGTCCAGGTGGAGCCGTAGTCAGTGGATCGCCATACGCCGCCGTTGTCGAACCCGATATAGAAGACGTTGGGCTGGCTCGGGACTCCGTCCAGAGCGCGGGTGCGTCCGGCTCGCGTCGGGCCGATGGTGCGCCAGTGCATGTCGGAGTAGAGGTCCGGCGACTGGGCACTGACGAGGGAGGCCGAGGCGGTGAGAAAAGCCAGGGCGAGGAAGACTGGGGAACGGAACGTGCACACGGAGACCTCCTCCTGACGTATCCAGCGGAGACCGCGGGAGAGTTGCTCAGGGTTCAAGACGTGCAATATGGAGCCTCCCTCCAGTGGGAGCCAGGAAGGAACCCTGGGGGAGCTTCGATGGATGCGCCTCTCTCCTTCGGCCTTCGGCGCCGTGTGAGCCCATCCGTCGGCACAGTCTTCTCCCCCTACCTCCGACAAGGCCTAGTGCCCTACCGGGGTGTCGAACTGGACCCGTTTCGCTCATCTTTTCTGGATTGCGTCGGACCAACGAGAATCGTCACCCTACCCTCGACAGTCTGAAGAACATGGAAGATCAAGGCTCCTTGCAGGACGCTTCCGACTCCCGCCGGGCCGCCAGCAGCCATCCCGGTGAGGGAGAGCCCACGAACGCCCGCGCTGCGACAGGCCAGCCTACTCGTCAGGGTCCGGCCTCCGACTCCACGGGCAAGCCCGGGCCAGGTGGCGGAGGGGGGCGCCGACTAGCGGGAATCGTCATCCCCCTGGTGTTGGTCCTGGGAGTGCTGGCAGCCGGGGGATACTGGTACCTGAAGATCAGGGGAATCATCGAGACGGACGATGCCGTCGTGGAGGGCGACCGGATGGTGGTCAGCACCAAGGTTTTCGGGCGCATAGCCGTCCTGGCAGCCGATGAGGGGGACACAGTCCGCGTGGGTGACCCCCTGGTGCAGCTCGACGACACCGATCTTCGGGCTCGCGTCGCCCAGGCCGAGGCCCACCTTGTCCTGGCCCAGGAAAGCGTCACCCTCGCCCAGGTCAACGTCGAGAGGGGACAGGAGGATTTCGACCGGGCCCAGGTCCAGTTCAACGGCCAGGCCATACCTCGAGAGCAGCTCGACCACGCCCGGTCTGCTCTCGCTTCCGCCCAGGCCCAGCACGCCATCGCCCTCGCCCAGGTCGAGGCGGCACGAGCCGATCTGGACGTCATTCGCACCCAGCTCGAAGACACCCGGGTCCTGTCCCCCTTCACCGGGGTGGTCGCCAAACGATGGGTCCTCCAGGGCGAGGTCGTACAGGCTGGTCAGCCGATTCTGACCCTCTACGACCTGGAGGACGTCTGGGTCACCGCCTACTTTGAGGAGACCAAGCTTCGCTCCATCCCACTGGGCTCACGGGCGGAGGTCTCGGTGGACGCTTTTCCCAGCCGGCGCCTCCACGGGACCGTCACCCTTCTGGGTGCGGCCGCTGCGTCACAGTTCTCCTTGATCCCGCCGAACAACGCTTCGGGGAACTTCACCAAGGTCACCCAGAGGGTTCCCGTCCGAGTGGCACTCGACCAACTGAATGACGGGCAGGGGCCTACCGGGCCCTATCCCCGCCTTCTCCCGGGAATGTCGGTGGTGGTGCGCATCCTCAGAGAGGAGGAATAGGAGGAAGACGGAAAGGCCCCCAACGGCGCCCCCCC
>JASFRP010000348.1:0-4764 GCA_050114895.1 Gemmatimonadota bacterium | reverse complement strand
TACATCAACTCATCGTCGTTGAGAACTTCGCCGAGGAGATCAAGCGCCGCGTCCCGAGATGAGACGCTCCCGTCGAGCCGGCGTTCTCCGAAGTTGAAACAATCCAACCCCTTCGGCCTATCCTCCTCTGGCCTCCGAGGCCGTTTCCGCGCCTGGAGACCGCCCCCTCGGTGTTGGAAGACCATCCCTCCCCTGAAAGGACTCCTCTATGACCAGCACAACACATCTCGTTGGAACGCTTCGCCCCTGGGTGTTGACCCTGCTGCTCCTGTCCTTCGGCCTCCCGGGCCACCTCGGGGCTCAGGGCCGGGGAGAAGTCCGGGACGAGATGATGCGGCAGTTCGGCACCTCCATGGGGAAGGTCATTTCTCTGGCCAATGCCATGCCGGCGGAGAGCTACATCTGGTCCCCGGGGGAAGGGGTGATGGAGGTGGGCCATGTCTACATGCATGTCGCCCACTACAACTATCTCTACCCGACCCAGAACCTGGGCCTCGATCTGCCCGGGGGGATCGACATGGAGGCCATGGAGTCGGTCCGGGACAAGGAACAGATCCTGGCGGCGCTCGAGCGGTCCAGGGACTGGGTTCTGGAGTCCGTGGCGGCCATGACGGAGGAGGAGCTGGGCCAGAGTACCGAGCTCTACGGACGAGACGTGGAGAAGTGGGCGGTTCTGGTCCAACTCGTGGCTCACATGAACGAGCACCTGGGCCAATCCATCGCCTACGCCCGGATGAACGGGATCGTGCCTCCCTGGTCTCGGTGAGCATGTACTCACCAGCTCCGGCGGCCCAGGGGGCCCAAATCCATCGGGTCTCCCTCAGGCAACCACGGGTGCCGAGCACGCCCCGGCGACCGGGGGCGTCCTACCGCCTCACGACCTTCTGCATCGCCTCCGTGCGGATCCTCCCCTCCTCGGTCCAGACGGGATCCTCCGGATCGTTCGCCACCGCGTAGGTCAGGAAGAACATGAGACGAGCGGCCCGGGCGAGCTTGTCGGTGTCCGCCTTCTCCACCTCGTCGTCGGGGGTGTGGAGCTCGGCGTGGAATCCGCTGTTGAACATGAGGACGGGGACACCCCGGGCCAGGTAGGAGAACTGGTCGCTGTAGCGGATCAGGTCCAGCTCGGGCATCTGGAGTCCCGGCCGGACCTGGAATCCCAGCTCGGGGTGGCTCTCCAGAGTCGTCCGTAGGACGGTTCCCAGGCTGCTATAGGTCTGCCCGAAGACGAACAGGGAATCGGGTCCATTCCGGCTGAGCATATCCATGTTCAGGGCCGCCGAGACGGAGCCTGCCGGAGCCGGACCGTGCTCGGCGAGGTAGGCGGAACCCAGAAGTCCCATCTCCTCCGCGCTGACCGCGGCGAACACCACGGTTCTGACCGGGGCCTCGGGGAGGGCCGCGAACGCCTTCGCGACCTCCAGCAGACCCACCGTCCCCGATGCGTTGTCGTCCGCGCCGTTGAAGATCGAATCTCCCTCAGGGGTCGGAGGTCCGGGCGGTTCGTGGTCGAAGTGGGCCGTCACCACCACGTCATCCAACTCCCCTTCCCCGGATCCCGGCAGCCGGGCTACCACGTTCGGCGCCATGACGGTCCGGGTCTGGGTCGGCATGTGGAGAGAGATGTTTGCCGGAGCGGTTTGTATGGCTTCGACGGGGTCCAGCTCGGGGGGGGGCAATCCGGCGAACTCGAAGATCTTCTCCACCGTTGCCCCGGGTATCAACAACATGGGCGGGCGATCGAGCACCGGACTGCTCGCCATTTGCGTCGCCAGCTCACCCATCATCTCCAGGGGGATCTGCGGTGGGAGGATGATCCCCACGGCATTCGCCCCGGCTTCACGGACATTGTCCATCCAGCTCCCGAACCGAAGTCCCTCCGTGATGTCCTGAGACCCCATGGGAAATCCGGAGGCCAGCACCAGGGAGCCAGGAGGGATGTGACCCGGGTTCGCTCGGTACCAGTCGTGGGCTACCTGGGGGGCCAGGACCACCCCCGTGAACTCCGGCACGCTGAGTCCCGGCGAGACGGCGAAATCCTCTCCGCACACCAGCTCCAGGCGCGCCCCACCCGCCTCCACCACCATCCGGGTCTGGGCGACGTCCATCTCGGGGATGAGGATGGGGTATTCGTCGATGAAGTCGCCGTCCTCGTCCATGGCCTCCAGGCCCATGGCCCGGAACTCCCCCGCGATGTAGCGGGCGGCCGTCCAGATCTCGGGGCGCTCCGTGTCTCTTCCCATCATGGAGTCGTGGGCGAGGATATTGAGGCGCCGCATCGCGTCGTCGGCTGAGATGGTGGCCGCGGCCTCCGCCAACATCTCCCGGACTTCGACGACGCCGTGAGCCCCGAACCCTTCCGTGGGGGTAGCGGGTCGGCCCGCCGGACGGCCCGATGGCTCTGGCGCGTCGGCTCTGCCTCCGGATTGGGGTGAAGTCGTAGAGCACCCGAGGAGTAGAGTCGCGACAAGGAGGATCGGTGGCTTCCGGGACGACATGTCTTGCTCCTGTCGAAGTCGGCGTGCACGGCCCCCACGCCGAGAGAGTGGATTTATCGGATCCCCAGATCCACCTCCCCACGCTCCACCCGGGCCCGCATGGAATCCACGTCGGCTTTCATGCGGTCCATGAGAGCCTTGAACCTGGGGTCGTCCGCGATGTTCTTCAGGCGCGGGTCCATTGCGATCTCTTTGTACCCGCCACTACCCCCGCTCTCGACCCCGTCCTGGAGCCAGGCGAGCGCCTCTTCTCTGTTCCCGGACAGGGCGCTCACCACGGCGAGCCCGTAGGGGGTCCCAATCTTGGCGTCGATCCCGCCGGGTGCATCCTCCAGCCACTGCCGGGTCTCCGCCAGGAGCTCCCGAGCCCGGTCTTTCTCCCCCCGTTCCAGGAGGGCCCAGGCCAGCCCGGTTCTGATATCGGCAGTGATGAATCCGAGGCCCCATTCCGGAACATCTCTGTACAGGGATTCGAACTCCGTGGAAGCGGCTTCGACCTCCCCGCTGAACATGGCGGTGACTGCGCTCAGCTCCCGGGCGAAGAGGTCATCGGGCTCATCCTGGACCCAGGCCGTCGCCCGCCTCCGGGCATCGTCCCAACGACTCTCTTTCAACTCGAGGCCGACCCAGTACCCGGGAAGGGCAAAGAAAGACGGATCCACCTCCTCCACCGTCTCCAGCCATCGAACGGCATCCTCATCCATGTCCATGCACATGGCTGCGTCGGCCAAGTTCAACATAGCCCAGGGGTCCCGGGGACTGACCTCGTGGGCCCGAGTGAGCCAAGTGTAGGCCTCGTCACACCGGCCGAGATTCAGGGCGTCGAACCCAAGGTTGTTCAAGGGACCGGCATAGCTCGGGTTCAGGCGGACGGCCTGGAGATACGCCTCCTTCGCAGCTTCGGGCCTCCCCAGAACGGAGTGGGAGATGCCAAGGACGTTGTGTCCAAGGGGAAGATCCGGATCCAGGGCCAATGCACGGCGAGCCATCAGAAGGACGGAGTCCGCCCACTCCAAGGGTGCGCCATGGTAGGCCACCTTGCGATAGAAGGCGAACCCCAGCTCTGCGTAGGCCGTGGCGAAAAGGGAGTCTACGCGAATGGCCTGGCGGAACAGCTCGATGGCCGTCTCCAGCTCCACCGCACTCCCCTCCTCCAGCTCCCGGCCACGCTGCAGGAGGCCATAAGCCACCGTGTCCCGGGTGGGAAGGGCACCGATCCTCTCCTCCTCCTCCGGTAACAGGGCCGCGTGGAGAGCCGACGTGATCTCCCTGGCCAGGTCGCTCTGGATGGCGAAGACGTTCGCAACGGAGTAGGGTCGATCGTAGGTCTCCCCCCAGAGGTGCTCGTCCGTCCGGGCGTCGATGAGCTGAGCGTTGATCCGGATCCTGTCGCCGGCCTTCTGGACCCCACCTTCCAGAATCGCATCGACGCCCAACTCTTCTCCGATCCGACGCAGGTTCACCTCGGTGTCCCGATACTCCATGACCGAGGTCCTGGAGGTCACCCGGAGGGCGTGGACCTTGGAGAGCTGGGTCAGAATGTCGTCATGGATACCGTTGGTCAGGGCCTCCTCCTCCTCCCCTCCACTCAGGTTGGCAAACGGGAGGACCGCCAGGGGGACTCGCCCCTCCACTCGGAAATCCGCCGAGCGCCGGGAGAAGACCAGGAATAGCCCGACACCCACGACAGGGACCGTCACGCCGGCTAGCGCCCATCGGGCCAGAGCGGTCCCCCTACCCGGCCCGGTTCCCCCGGCGTCCTGCTCCAGGGCGGAGGTGCGCTGGATCCCGTCCGGCGTCAGGTCCACGGCCCAGGCCAGGACCAGGGCCACCGGGAAGCCGAGAAGGATCAGGATGGTCAGCACTTGCCAGGCGATGTGGGGCAGCTCCAACGCCTCGAAGATGAGTTGGGCACCCTCGATGACACCGATCCCTACCAGGGCGTAGGCCACCGCAACGCGCGTGACCTTCCGCCGTTTCAACTCGGCCAGGAACTGCGAGAGCTTGGACGCCATCCGATCCAGCTCCGATTCGAGAGCCCCTCCCAGACCGTCCATCGCCCGATCCCAACATTCGACGTGGCGTCGGTAAACCGCAAGGCGGGCAGGCTCCGAAGACACTTGCTAAATTTCTAGCATCGTGCTAATATCCCAGCACACTGAACCAACATTCCCTCGATCCTCGTAAGGACGGTCCGACATGCCGGACTCTTCACACCTCGATCTCAGCCGTCGGGAGCGCCAGATCATGGACGTGATCTATGCCC
>JASFRP010000347.1:0-4764 GCA_050114895.1 Gemmatimonadota bacterium | reverse complement strand
CGTCCATCCAGGCTCTGGCGGCATCGTGTTGGGGGAAGTCCCGGACCTCGCCTTTGATAAGGAAGTTGGCGTCCCACAGAATCATCGGAAGTTTTCTCCCTCGGCCAAGGCCAGAGCCTCCGCCACATCATCCAGATTCCCGATAAGGAATCCGCCCATGGAGACGGGTTCCGTGGAGTATACCTGCCGCACTGGAGAGCCCTCTTCCATTTCCCGGAGACCTCTTCGAAGGGCTTCGTTCACCGCCTCCTTCAGGGTGAGGTTCCGCTTCTCCCTCACCCTACCGAGGGTGGCGGCGACATCTTCGTCCAGCGTCAGCGTGGTTCTCATAAATCAGAACATCAATAATCTGATGTCTTGATGTCAAACCATGACGGTGCCGGAAGTCCGGACGGAATGCCATTGGAGTCGAGGGAGTTGCGCTTCCTGGCGGATCCCCATCTGTACGCTCGATTGCCGTATTCGGGTCGAGCATCGCTTCCTGGCGGAGGAGTTGAGGGAGTGATGCGGATATAACGGCAGCGCGGCACCCCCCAGATGGGAGACGCCGCATTGCACCGGGCATGGAGAAGCCAGGTTTCCCGTTCCGGAACGAGTCACCCCTCAGTCATCTCCCTATCTTCCTGGCCGTGGCGTCCCCTCGGACCGCCAATTCCTCTACCTCCAGGACCCCCCGGAGCTCATCGTCTTGGAGGGTGAGGTCGGCCCTCACAGTCCGCTCGACCCCATCGAAATCCTCTGAAAATTCGAAACTCAGAGATCCACCCTCCAACACGAGCTGCCGGAGGGGTGTAACCCGCCCTTCCAGGTCCTCCAGGGTGCCCGTCAGCTCGCCTTCCATCAAGTCCAGGTGCAGCCAGTACCGGACATAGGATGACTCCAACTCCCACAGTCCCGTCAACCTGGAGGGGTTTACTGTCTCCGCTCCCTCGTTCGTCACCAGGGGAAGGAAATTCCCCACCGTCCAGAGCTCTGCCCCGCCTCCCTGCCAACCACCAAAAATCAGCCTGCTTCCATCGGGAGACCAGTCGAGGTGACGAACGTGCCCCGGCCAATCCAGATCCACGTCCGTAGACTTGCCATCATCGAGGGTCACGACACGGATGCCTGCCATTCCCGATGCATAGGCAATCCTCTGGCCGTCGGGCGACCAGGCTAGGTCGGAGAACATCTGGCGCGGCTCCTCCCCCGTGTTCACCACCACGCGAGATGCTCCCGCCCGCACAGGGACAACCCGGATCGCGCCGGCCGAGTCTACGTATGCGATGGACGCGCCGTCCGGTGACCATTTGGGCGCCGCTCGGGGGTTGTCGGACGTCGAGGTGATGCTTCGGACCTCGCCTCCCGTTGCCGGGATGACAGAGATATGACTGGCCGGATTCCGAGTGTTATCCCATTCGGTTGCCAGGAACACGAGGTGACTCCCGTCCGGAGACCAGGACGGTTGCCACTTCCAGGTGGGACCCGTGGTCAATTGAACGGGATCACCCCCATCTACCGAGACGATGAAGAGATTCCGTCCCCAAAACTCGTCTTCCCCCGATATTTCGCGCGTGATTCCCGCAAACGCGATCTGGGTGCCGTCCGGTGACACGGCCAATCCCGTTCCCCTCGCCCAGTTCTGAAGGGGGCCACCTTCGGAAGAACCCAGGATAGGGCTCCAACGTCCCGTCTCGGCAGTCAAGAACCCAATAGCCCCCAGCTGGTAGAGGTAGATTCTCTCTCCGTCTGAGGACCACCGGGGATGGGATGGCTCGGTGGCGGTCCCCAGCTTCTCGACCTCTCCCCCCGAGACCGACACAGAGTAGATGGCCTCCTGAACGGGCACGTTGTGCACGTATCCAATTGCGTTATCGGCTGTCCACCCTGCCGAGAGATTGTAGCCTAGCTCGTGCAGACGGATTGTGACCGGGGGGCCTTCGGCCTGCCCCCGCTCGGTTACTGGAACAATGCCGATGGCCGATACCAGGTCGCCGGCGGCCACCATGCTGAACGAGATCATCCTTCCGTCCGGCGACCAGACGGGATTCACCTTTCGGCCCGGAGAGTCGGTCACCTGAATCGAAGTCCCTCCGCTGGTGGGCACGACCCAGATATCGGATCTCCGAAGGCCCGTGTTCGAAGTCGCGTCTTGCACGTACGCAATCAAACGTCCATCCGGTGAGAAATGCGGCTGATAGGAATGGGGTTCTGTGAGTCTCCGGACCTCTCCTCCTTCAACTGGAATCGTGTGAATGGATGGCTCGCTCTCGGTGCCAGATCGGTCCCCCATCCAGGAGAAGGCCAGCAGCTGCCCGTTCGGAGAAAGGCTGAGATCGAAAATCCTTGGATCTCCCAGACCTTCCGACGGCATCGGAGGGAACTGAGTGGCGTCGGTGGGGACCTCCCTTACCTCTCCGCCGGAAGAGGGAACCACGAGGATCCTTCTATGCAGGATCGTTTCTCCCGGACTCTCCGCATCGATGGACGTGCTGTTGAAGGCGATCCACTCCCCATCCCAGGACCAGGTGAGGCCCCATCCGTGGGCAACCGACTCCACCGTCTCGGCGAGAACCAGAGGAGTCGGTTCTCGAGGGCTTTCGTCTATTGGCACATGGAGTACCTGGATGGCTCCCTCGGGGGGCCCCCGAAAAGCGAGCCTCGTTCCGTCGGGAGAGAGTTGTGCTCCACTGAACGGGCCGAAGGTGCCCGGTGGGAAGGGCAGCTTTCCGAACATCGGAACAGGAGGCGCTTCCTCCGTTTCCGCTCGTTCGGATATCCTTTCCAATCGCTCTTTGGCCAGCTCCACCTGCTCTGTCTGGTCGCCGAACTCCTCGATGATTCTGGCGTAGGCCTGCCGAGCTCCCTCTCGTCCGAGCGTCTCATAGCTCTCGGCAATCCGGATCAGAGCCCTGGCCCCGAGAGCTCGGTCTCCCGTATCAACGACCTGCTGGTAGAGCTGAATCGCCACTTCCAGCTCCCCGGACACCCGTTCCATCCGCAGCGCCTGCTGGAAGAGGTCCTCGGCCCTGGTCTGGCCGAACGCGCCTGGGGTCAGGGTGAGGAGAGAGAGGGACAGAAGGCTGATGGCTCGGCAGGCCTGCCGGATGAACGGGCGGGCTCTCATGATGCTACCTCCGGTTGGGTTGCGAGACCTGATAGCAACATGCCCAACCTTTCCGGGAGGGGTGTCACGACTGCGGAGACCGTATGCAAAGATTTCGTCATGACACTGGAGAGGTTTCCCGGGGGTCCTCCGGGAGCCCGTTCATGGATTCCGGCTCCGCCAAGAACTTGTAGCCCACGCCGTGTATGGTAAGGAGGTGCCTGGGATTGCCAGGATCCTCCTCCAGCTTGGACCGGAGGGAGGCCATGTGGTTGTCCACGGTCCTGGTGGTGGGGAAGCGATCGTAGCCCCAGACCTCATGGAGGAGGTCGGTCCGGCTCACCACCTCCCCCTCCCGGGCCACCAGGAGGCGAAGGACCCCGAACTCCTTCGGGGAGAGATGCACGTCCTGTCGACCCTTCCTGGCCTCATAGCGTTCGAACTCCACCGTCACATCGCCGAAGCTCACCCGCTCCGGGGGGTCTATGCCGGCGTTGCTCCGCCGCAAGTGGGCCCGGACTCTGGCCAGGAGCTCTGGGATGGAGAAGGGCTTGGTGATGTAATCGTC
Source organism: Gemmatimonadota bacterium (assembly GCA_050114895.1). Lineage (GTDB taxonomy): Bacteria > Gemmatimonadota > Gemmatimonadetes > Longimicrobiales > Gaopeijiaceae > JASFRP01. The sequence goes on along the minus strand of JASFRP010000347.1, from coordinate 1,111 downwards.
GGCTCCCAGGTCCAGCCCCATGACCCGGTCCACTTCCTGGCCCCGGGCCGTGAGCATGAGGATGGGCATCAGCTTTCCCTGCTTCCGAGCCCTGCGGCACACGTCGAAACCGGAGAGGGCCGGGAGCATGATGTCCAGAATGACCAGGTCCGGATCCTCCTCCAGAAGGAGCTGAAGCCCCTGATCCCCGGCTCGTGCGGGAAGAACCTGGTACCCTTCGAAGCGGAGGTTGTCCGTCAGCCCCCGGAGAATGGCGGCGTCGTCCTCGATCACGAGAATCCGGGGTTCAGCAGTCATGGTGTGTCTCCTTCATCCGGCGGCTCGCTCTCTACGGGAATCCGGATGGTGAAGGTGCTCCCCCGGCCGACCTCGCTTTCCACCTCCACTCGGCCTCCGTGGGCCTCTGCCACATGGGCCACCAGGGGTAGCCCCAGGCCTGTCCCGGGAATTCCGTCCTCCTCGACATCGGCCGTCCGGACGAAGTCCCGAAAGATGGCCTCCCGATCCCGGGGAGAGATGCCACGCCCGCGATCCTCCACCTGAAGGAGGACGTGCTCTCCTTCAGGGTAGACCCGAAGGTCGATCCGGCTCCCTTCCTCGGAAAACTTGATGGCGTTTGAGAGGAGGTTCAGAAGGGCCTGGGTCAGGGCATCCCCGTCGGCCTCCACCAGAGGAAGATCGTCGGCGATCTCCGTGACCAGCTCGTACTCGCCCTGGGCCAGGGGGTAGGCCACGGCCCGTTCCGCTTCCCGGACGGGGGTGCCGACGTCGGTGGGAGCCCGACGGTACGTCTTCTCTCCTCGGTCGATGCGAGCGAAATCCAGGACGTTGTTGATGAGACGACTTAGGCGCTCCGTCTCGTGGAGCACCGTGTCCAGATACTCCTGCCGAGTCTCGGGGCTGGAATGTCTGCCCAACCTGAGCGTCTCCACGAACATTCGGATCGAAGTGAGAGGGGTCTTCAGTTCATGGGTGACGCTGGAGACCAGCTGGGACCGGAGGCGGGCGGCCTCCGTCTCCCGGCGCACGTCCCGCCATGCCAGGTAGGCGGTGAACCCTGTGAGGAGGAGAATGACAGGAAGAAGGAGCCGGAAGAACCATGCTTCTACGC
>JASFRP010000346.1:0-4770 GCA_050114895.1 Gemmatimonadota bacterium | reverse complement strand
CTGGACGTAGGCACTCACGGCGTCCCTGGCGGTCCGCTCATCGTGCTCGGCTTCCCCCAGGTAGTTCCCGGTGACCTCCAGATCGATGGCGTTGGCCTCCGACGCGGCCCGGAGGAAGTCCTCGATCTCTTCCCCGGGCACGAAACGCTTGCTCATGCGGCGCAGTGGGGTCCTGGTCACCACCGACTTCGCGGCGTTGGATTCGCTGAGGTAGATCAATGCGGTTCTGAGCATCAGTCGTTCTCTTGTCGTTGTCGCTGAATCGCGTCTTCCAGGAGGGCCTGGACCTCCATGAGGGTCAGGGCACCCAGGGAGGCTTCCGCCTGGCCTCGGCTGGCTTCCTCCAGGAGGACCGGCGTTTCCAGGTGCCCGACGATCCCCACACCGGTTTCGGCCCAGCGGGGGAAGACCAGGTACCCGGAAAAGGGAGCCAGAAGGTTGGGCGTTTGCTCCACCTCCATGGAGACCGTGTACGGATGTCCGTCGGTGCCCTGGAAGGCGGGGGGGCGGTTGTGGTAGGCGAGATAGCCTCCGAGGGTCGTGTCGACTCCCGTCTCGGAGCCCGGGAGGGCGCCGCTCGGCTCAGGGGATGGGGGTGTATCCGGCATCTCGCTCCTTTGCCCGGCGTTCCGGTGCAAACCTGACCGTCGACGCCGACAGGAAAAGTAGACGCCGGTGCTCCCCTGGTACAGGTCCCGGAGGTTGCGGAGGCTACCCTCCCGCCGGCGCAGTAGGGATGCAGGCAGGATTCTCCGCCCCACCCTCCCCTCCTCCGCTGCGGTCCGCCTCCAGGTTGTCCCCGCCTCCCTCACCGGATACTCTTGCCGTGCCGACCCAGGGACGTCCCACCTCGGGAAGGAAGGGGCCGTGGGGACGGCGTCCCTCTGGCGCGGTCCCGGTGCGGCCATCGGATGGAGACGGGTTCATGAGAGCAGCCGTGTTTTCAGATTTCGGGGGTCCGGACGTTGTCCACCTGGAGGATCTGGACATCCCGGAGCCGGGACCCGGCGAGGTCCGCGTGGCCGTGAAGGCCGCGGCCATGAACCACCTGGATCTCTGGATCCGGCGAGGCCTCCCCCTGAAGATCACCATGCCCCATATCGGGGGATCGGACATCGCAGGGATCGTGGATGACGTGGGCCCCGGAGTGGAGCCCATCGCTCCGGGAACGAGGGTCGTGGTGGACCCGTCCCTGGACTACAGCTGGTACGACGGAGTCCGCCGGGGCTCGCACCTCCCCTCCCCTGAGTTCCGGATCGTCGGGGAGCACACACAGGGCGGGTTCGCAGAGTACTGCGTGGTCCCGGCCGGGAACCTGGTGGAGCTTCCCGAAGGAGTCCCGTTCGCGCCAGCCGCCGCCGCCAGCCTGGTCTCCGTGACGGCCTGGCGAGGGCTGATGACCCGGGGCCGCCTCCGGGCGGGAGAACGGATCCTGGTGACGGGGGCCTCGGGTGGGGTGTCCACGATGGCGATCCAGGTGGCTCGCCTGGCCGGAGCCCAGGTCTACGCCGTCACCAGCGGCGCGGAAAACGTGGAGAAGGTCCGGGCACTGGGGGCCGACGCCGTGTACGACCGGGAGGCCCAGGACTGGGGAAAGGAGGTCTTCCGGGACACGGGGAAGGAGGGTGTCGACCTGGTCTTCGACTCCGTCGGGGAGGCGGTCTGGCCCCATTGCCTGAGGGCCCTGAAAGTGGGGGGGCGCCTGGTGACCTACGGGGCCACCACGGGAGCGGGGGGGGAAACGGAGATCCGCCTGGTGTTCTGGAAGCAGCTCTCTATCCTGGGCTCCACCATGGGGAACCCCAGGGAATACAGGACGGTCATGGACCTGGTCTTCCAGGGAAAGCTGAAGCCCGTCATCCACGCGACCCTTCCCTTGGAGGAGGCCAGGAGGGGCCACGAGATCCTGGAGGCAGGAGAGGCGTTCGGGAAGGTGGTGCTGGTGCCGTGAGGGACGGAGGTGGGCCGAGGGGCGGGGTCCCCCCCCAGATCAACGATGGCGCCCTCGGAGGGGCAGGTCCATGGATCTGAAGGAAGCCCAGGCCCGGGTGGACGCCTGGATCTCTCAGTTCGAGGAGGGTTACTGGCCTCCCCTGGTGAATCTGGCCCGCCTCGTGGAGGAGGTGGGGGAGCTGGCCCGGGAGCTCAACCACCGCTTCGGTGCCAAGACGAAGAAGTCCGACGAGGCGGAGCAGGACCTGGCCCTGGAGCTGGCGGACATCCTCTTCGTGCTTCTCGTGATGGCGAACGAGCAGAAGATCGACCTGAGCGAAGCGCTGGAGCGGGTCCTGGAGAAGTACCGTGTCCGGGACAGCGACCGCTGGACCCGGAAAGAAAAGTCTTGAGGGTTCGGGTTCCGGGGCGTAATTCTTGACTCTCCGTTCCCATCAACGTTTTCCAGCAGAAGGGGTTCTGATAGCGCGGGGCCGGTCTCGGCTCATGGGCGTCAGATGTCCCCGGGCTCCGCTTCCTTGAAACCAGAGAGGACTCCCCGTGCAGAAGACCATGGTCAGCAGGCGGTCAGGGCTGCTGAAGAAACTCATTCCGGTGGAGCGGGAAGAATGGGCCCCGGTACTCCTCGCCACCGCCTACGGGTTCTCCATCCTCTTCAGCTATTACATCCTCCGGGCCGTCCGGGACGAGATCAGCGTGGCGGATCGGGGGAACCTCCAATTCCTGTGGACTGCTGTCTTCTTCGTCATGTTGTTGGCCGTCCCCCTCTACTCCTCCTTCGTGTCCCGGTTCTCCCGGGGCGTTTTCATCCCCTGGGCCAACCGATTCTTCGGCCTGAACCTGATTCTGTTCTTCCTTGCCCTGGAGCTCCTCCCCCTGGAGGTCCGTCCGTGGATCGACCGGGTCTTCTACGTCTGGGCCAGCGTCTTCGCCCTCTTCGTGGTGGCGGTGTTCTGGGGGTTCATCGTGGACCTCTTCAGGAACCAGCAGGGCAAGCGGGTCTTCGGCTTCATCGCAGTGGGATCGTCTCTCGGGGGAATCGCCGGCTCCTTCCTGACGGCCCAGATCGCTTCTCTCGTTCCGGTCTTCGTGCTTCTCCTGGTGGCGGTGGTCCCCCTGGAAGTGGCGGCCCGGCTGGCCTCCTCCCTTCACCGACGGGCCGGTGAAGGGCAGACCACGCTTCGGGTGGAGGAGAAGGAGAGGGTTCCGGGGACCGCCTGGACCGGGATCGGACTGGTCCTCCGGTCGCCCTACCTGAGCGGGATCGCGGCGTACATCTTCGTCATGACCTTCGCGTCTGCGGTCCTGTATTTCCAGCAGGCGGATCTGGTGGGCCAGGCCTTCGGGAATGACCGGGGGGCGAGCCGGGAATTCCTGGCATGGATCGACGTGGCCACAAACATCCTGACCATCCTCACCCAGGGCTTCCTGGCGGCCCACCTCCTCCGGTGGCTGGGGATCGGCCTGAGTCTCGCCTTTCTCCCGGCCCTCTCTCTCCTGGGTTTCCTCAGCCTGGGCACCTATCCGCTGCTGGCGGTGCTGGTGGTTCTGCAGGTCCTGTACCGCACCGGCAGGTACGCAGTGGCCCGGCCGGCCCGGGAGGTCCTTTACACCGTCGTGGGCCGGGAGGAACGGTACAAGTCTAAGGCCTTCATCGACGCCGCCGTCTACCGGGGCGGCGATCTGGTGAACGGCTGGGTCTACACGGGACTTCAGGCGCTGGGGTTGACCGTGGGAGGCATCGCCCTGGTTGCGGTCCCGGTCATGGGTATCTGGGTGGCCATCGGGCTCTTCCTGGGGAAGGCACAGGAGGAAAAGGCTGCTGAGATGGCCGGGGCGAGCCCGGCGCCTCCGGCAGGGGTGTGACGGAAGGAGCTGTCGGTGGGTGATACAGGAGCTGGAGCTCTCCAGGGAACCGGCGGAGTGCTCAGTACCCGAAGTTGAGGGGAATCTTGATCCCGGCGCTCACGATGGGCCACACCTTCAGGAGTCCACCGGCGTCCTCCTTCACCTTGTCGGCCTCCTTCTGGAGGCTCTCCTGGATTCCCGGCTCCAGCGCCACGGGGCCGCCGGCGGTCAGCGCCACGTCTCCCTTGCTGGACAGGGCGGCCCCGATATCCAGGAAGAACCCGAACCTTCCCGAGGTGTGCTTTCCGAACCCGATACCGGCGAAGGGCGCGATGGCGTCCTGTTTCAGCACTCCGGACAGGGTGCCCGGGACGTCGTACTGCGTTCCACCGATCTCTGCGGATTCCGTGAACTCGGAATACAGTTCGACGTCGCTGGTCCGGCCCATCACTCCACCCATGACCCGGATCGGTCCGCCCCCGAGATAGATGTCGATTCCAGCGGACCAGATGGCAGAGGGCAGGGTGACGGTGTACTCCGTGTCTTCGAAGGTGTCTTCATATTCGTAGGGAAAGACGCCGAAGCCTCCACGGAGGACGAAGACATCGGATAGCCCGAGGGCCAGCTCCCCACCGAACCCCAGGGTCCCGGCTCTCCCTCCGATGGCCAGTCCCTGTCCCCAGAGCAGGGAAGGGCTGGCTGGAAGGATGAGTGCGAGGGCGATCCAGAGGATCCTGTTCATGGTACCTTTTCGACGGCAGCAGGTTCGGGGGATCCGGACGCTCCGCTCCCACCCGGTTTCCGGAAGGTCGTGGGAGCCGGGTGGACCGGCCTCCTGAAGATAGGGCGCCGGGAGAGTGGAAACAAATGTTTTCTCCTCGGCTTCCACGCCGGATCAACGGGGGTAGGCATCCAGAGCCTCCAGAAAACCGAGGATCTCTTCCTCGAGATTGTAGAAATGAGGGCTCA
>JASFRP010000345.1:0-4775 GCA_050114895.1 Gemmatimonadota bacterium | reverse complement strand
TCACGAAGCCCGGTATCGCTGGATACGTCATGGTGACCGCCGGCGTCACGTATCTCGTCGCCGCCGGAGGACGGGCCGAGCTGGTCCCCGTTTTGTTCACCCTCCTGGGGACGGCCCTGGCCACCGGCGGAGCCCTCGCCCTCAACCAGTTCGTGGAGTGGGAGCTGGACGCCCTCATGGAGCGCACACGCTCTCGCCCCATCCCTTCCGGGCGGATGGGGCCCATGGAGGCACTCCTCTTCGGGAACATCCTCACTGTGGGAGGGATCGCAATTCTCTACGTCGCGGTGGGCTGGCTACCGGCGGCGCTTACCGCTCTTTCGGCCCTGAGCTACAACCTCCTCTACACTCCCCTCAAGAAGGTCTCCTACATCTCCACCCTTGCCGGTGCCTTTCCAGGGGCAATGCCCACCCTGATCGGATGGAGCGCCGCTACCGGGACACTGACCCTCGGGGCCGGCACCATCTTCGCCATCGCTTACCTCTGGCAGCTCCCTCACGTTCTCTCGCTGGGATGGCTCCTCCGGAAAGACTACGCCAGGGCGGGATTCTACCTGATCCCGAAATCCGACCCGGAGGGCCGGCGTATCGCCTGGCACATCACCGCCTTCTCCGCCACGCTTCTCCTGGTGGGAGCGGTCCCCACGTGGGTGGGGGTCACGGGATGGGTGTACCTGGTGGGGATGCTCCTCCTGGGCACGTTCCTCCTGATCCTCGCCCTGGGCACCGTGAAAGAGGGCCGTCTCACCACTGCCGCCGCCAGACGGGTCTTCCTGGCCTCTCTGGTCTACCACCCCCTCTTCCTCCTCTTCCTGCTCCTGGATGCCTTGCCCCTGTAGAGGTGAGACGCGAACATCACCGGCAGGCGGACGTCACCGGGGGCCGAACCCGCTGGGAGGCCGCGGTGCCCGTGAGGGCGTTCTCCTCTGCTCGCTGGCCTCGGTTGCCGCTTCCCAAATGCAAGGGATTCTCAAGATGCTCCCGATTTCCCGGACCCTTCGGATGCGCCTGGGGCGCCCTCTTCCTCTTCTCCCATCCATCGCCCTGGCCCTCGCCCTCCTGCCCACGACCACCATGAGCCAAGCGACGAATCGACCTAGAGCCCGTGAGCTGGGCATGGACATCGGCGTCTTCCCCACCGGCGTCCTCAATACCATCACGGATGTGGAAGGCGTCCGGGTGGGCCAGGTGACGGTGTGGGAGGGGGAGGACGTCCGCACCGGGGTCACCGCCATCCTCCCCCATCCCGGGAACATCTTTCACGAGAAGGTTCCGGGAGCCGTGATCGTGGGGAACGGCTTCGGCAAGCTCCTGGGCGTCACTCAGGTCCGGGAGCTGGGGGAGATCGAAACCCCGATTCTCCTCACCTGCACCCTCTGCGTGTGGAAGGCAGCCGATTTCATGGTGGAGTGGCTTCTGGAAAGGGAAGGGATGGAAGCGGTCGGTTCCATCAATCCGGTGGTGGGGGAGACGAACGATGGGGGGCTGAGTGACATCCGGAGCCGACCGATTCGCCCCGAGCACGTCCGACAGGCCCTGGAGTCCGCCACGTCCGGGCCTGTGGAGGAGGGAACGGTAGGGGCCGGCACGGGGACCCAGGCGTTCGGGTGGAAGGGAGGGATCGGCACCAGCAGCCGGGTACTCCCGGAGGCACTGGGAGGGTACACCGTGGGTGTCCTGGTCCAGTCGAACTACGGAGGGATTCTGACCATGGGTGGGGCGCCGGTGGGAAGGGAGCTGGGTCGGTACGCCTTCCAACGCATCGTGGAAGGGGGGGCGACGGCGTCTGTGGATGCCCCGGGAATTCCTTCCTCTACACCGGAGAGCCCGGCTCCTCCGGAGGAAGACGGATCCGGGATCCCGGACGCCCAGGGAGGTTCCATCATGATGGTGGTGGCTACCGACGCCCCCGTGGACTCCCGGAACCTGGAGCGCCTGGCCCGGAGAGCCCTCATGGGACTCGCCCGGACGGGCTCCTCCGGAGGCAACGGGTCCGGTGACTACGTCCTGGCCTTTTCCTCTGCCCAATCGGTTCGCCGCACCCCGACCCGGGATGCTCGGCAGATCCTGGACCTGCCCAACGATGCCATGGCCGGGCTGTTCCAGGCCACCATCGAGGCGACGGAGGAGGCCATCTACAATTCCCTCTTGAAGGCCACGACGGTGACCGGGAAGGGAGGGCGGACGGCGGAAGCGCTGCCCATACCCGAGACGACGGAGATCCTCAGGAAGTACGGGGTTATCAAAGAATAGGCCTGACCCGTTTCTGTCCCCCCGGGTGGGGAGTGATGGTCAGGCTCGATTGCCCGGCGTGGCCGACACGCGTCATCGCCAGGCGTTTTCCCATTGAACGTAATGGACGGTCTTCACTCCACCCCGCTGGAGGACCTCGAGACCGTCGGGTTTTCGGTACGGATTTCGGAAGAAGACGTGCGTCACGTTTGCCTGGATGAGCAGCTTGGCACACATCACGCATGGACTCGCCGTCACGAAGGCGACCTTCCCCCTCACATGCCCGTCGGCCTTCACCACGGCGTTCTGTTCAGAGTGGATGCATCCGCAGGCACCGGGCGTGTCGGTGTCGCACTCGTTCGGAAACCCCCGGGCGTTCCCGTTGTATCCGAGGCCCAGGACGTGCTCCAACGTCCGATCCGTGATCACGGTCCCGACCTGGAGCCGAGCACACGTGCTCCTCTTGGCAAGCTCCTCCGCCATCCTCATGTAGACCTCGAACAGAGGAATTCGGTCCACCACGTACCGACGGACCTCCTCCTCCGACACGTCCACTGCCAGGTTGAGGGGGTGGTCGTTCTCGGTGACACCGTCCTTGTAGAGGATGGGCATGGCCAAGGCTCCGGAGGTTCAGAGGAATCGCCGCTGGTCATCGGGTATTGGAGAAGAAGTCTGGGGCGTAGGCAGCATGGGGGAAAGGGGAAGGACGCGAGGAAGGACACGATGGAGCGCCGGGCAGGCCATCTTCATGCTCCCAGGGGCGCTGATTCCCGGTGGCGGGAGATTCAGGAGGTCAGCGCCCCCAAAAGCCGGATGCCGGTATGTGCCCCGGCCTGGCTAGAGCAGGATGGTCGGCAGGGCCAGACAGCGGCACGCTCTTCTCAGGCAACACAGTAGCCTGAACATGGTTGCCTCCTTTCCAGTTGAGCCCCCTGGGCGGCCCGACGGGGGAAGCGGGCCGCCCCATGGGAGGGGAGCTGTTTACGCCACGTAACCGGCGGCATCCAACACCGGGTACATCAGAAGTGCGAAAGCTCCGAAGTAGGCCAGCACGACGCCCAGGGCCTCGGCTGCCCAAAGGGCTTTCTTCCTCATCCTGGTCTTCTCGCTCTTGTTCATCGTTTCTCCCCTTTCCGACGGTTCACGCCCGTCTCTGGTCTTTCCTGCCGGATCCTTCAGGCCACGGAGATCATAGGACGCCGAGGAGAAGGAGAACGGCTGTCAGCCCCCCGAGACTCAGTGGGAGGAGGATGGCCTCCCGGAGGCCCCGGCGTGTCCTCTCGCTCAAGCGGATCATCCTTGCACCCTATCGTTGGAGTCGATTCTCCGGCACTGGATCGTGACCCAAGTCTAGGAAGGGGGTCTCAGGTGGGGCTCAGACTCGCCTCAACTTCCAGAGCCCAAATCAGAAGGAAATCAGAAGAAATCATAAGCCGTTGCTGAACAACGGCTTGGGGGTTCCGGCATTTGTGTGGAATGGATGTGGGCTCGCCCCGCATGCCCCGTTTCCATCGATGGGGCCCTATACCGAGACGGGGATTCGGGAGAAGACCTCTTCCAGCGTAGTGCGTCCACGGTCCTGGGCATACCACGCCCGCAACCTGGGATACCGTTCCTCCTTGGGGAGGGTTTTGACCTCCCGAAGGAAGAGAGCCTGGAGTGGAGCGGGCCGTGGGCCCCACCACGCGACTTCCCGGAAACCCTCGTCCAGGATCATGACCACGGGAATCGAGCGCGTCCCCTCGGTGAGATGAGCATCCATGAGGTCCGGATTCTCGTCCCTGGAGAGGAGCCTCAACTCCAGGCTGGGGGTCGCTTCGGCAAGCTTCGCCAGGTAGGGCACGGAGTTCGCGCCGTCACCACACCAATCTTCCGTCAGGACGAGAAGGTGCCAGGTCGAATCGATCTCCTTCGCCCGGCGCAGGAGGTCGTCCGGCACGCGGGCCCGGTTGTAGATCCCTCTCCATGGGTGCAGACTTCGGACCTCCTCCAAAAAATCCTCGAAGGTGGCTCCGAGGATGAACCTGTCCCTCATGGATGCTCCTGAACGCACCTTGGCCGTTCTCCTTCCGTTCATTCTCCAGGGGGACCCGTGTCCTCTTCCCCGGATTCCCTTCGCCGACGGGGGTCCTCTCGCCGTCGGGCTTCATCAGGGGTGCTGGGTATCCCCCGGCAAGCGCTTGTGGCCCGGGTGGCCCGGCCCTCTGCATCCCCGTCCGACGATCGGCTGAGCACCTCCTCCCGGACGATCCCCACGGACTGCGGAGCTTCGATCCCGAGGCGAACGCCACCCCCGTCGGTGCCCAGGACGACGATCCTTACCCCTCCGTCGATGAGAATTGCTTCCCCCGCCCGGCGTGTGAGAATCAGCATGCGGTTCCGTTCCCACCTCTCCGAAGGCACACGAAACAATCTCTCGGCCGAACCGAGAGATGAGCCCGCGAGGAAACCTACGCCGGGCGTCAGCTCCAGGGAATGTTCGCCCTGGCCACCTTTCGCCTCTTGTTGGGGTCCATCTCCCGTTTTCGGAGGCGGATGCCGTC
>JASFRP010000344.1:0-4778 GCA_050114895.1 Gemmatimonadota bacterium | reverse complement strand
AGGGGTTCCTGCGCCCCCCTTGACCTCGAGTCCGGGAAGCGCCTTTCGCGGTTCCCGGACTCGAGGGGATGGGCTAGCGGTCGATTCGCACCAGCTCTACCCGCCGGTTCTGCTGGCGGCCTTCCGGTGTGTCGTTGGACGCCACAGGCTGTGTCTCTCCCAGCCCACGGGAGCTCAAGCGGTTCGGATCGATCCCGAACTCCTCGACCAGGTACCGACGGACGGACGCTGCCCTTCGGTCACTGAGATCCAGGTTGAAGCTCTCGTCACCCTGGCTGTCGGTGTGTCCCTCGATGGAGAGTCTGAGGTCGGGGTATTCCTGCAGCATCCCGCCGACCTCCGCGAGAGTTGCATGGGACTCGGAGCGAAGCTGGTCACTCCCCGTATCGAAGTAGATGCCTTCCAGCGCCACGCGGCCCTCTCGCTCCAGGGCGCCGTAGAGGTCCCGCCCTCCCGCGTCGACACGGATCGTGCCAAAGAAGATCGGTTCGTCCGGAGTGGAGAAGTAGATGTCCTCGAAGTGGATACGATCAGACCGGATGATCTCCGCGTTCGGGACGTTCGAGACCCGCTGGCCGTTCACGTACACCTTCATGTGGTTGCCGTCCACCATGACCTTCACAGGGGTCGGCCGGGAGAGGATGTCCCGGGAGACTTGGGCGAGAAACTCCCGCCCTGCCGAAGGAATCCGGGCCCCGGACTGGATGTTGCGCACGTAGATCAGCGTGCCCTTGTAGCTGCTCCAGCCCCCGTCGACGGGGGAGGTCGCCATGATGGTCTGCTGATTGGTGTGGCTGTACATGATCTCATATTCGATGGTGAACTTCTCAGGTAACCCCTCCGGAAGCACCACATCGAATGCCGATCCCCTGCCCCCGGTACCTCGCAGCCACCGACGTCCGTCCACGTCCACCACGTCCCAGCTTCCCTCCACCAGCTCGAGCCCCCGGGGGAAGTCCCCAAGGTTGTCGCTGGAATAGTCCTCCGAGAACAGTGGGCGATCGCCACGCTGGAAGTCGTAGTTGGAGCTCACCGTACGGGCAGTGGGGCCCGTCGCACCGGTGGTGGCGGTACCGGTAGCCGAGGCCTCCCCAGCCGCGGAGGAGGCGGAGGCGCTCTCATCGCCCCCGGAGAGGATGGCGTCTTCGGTGGCGTCGGCACCAGCCGAGACCCCACGATCCACCCGTTCCCCCGCCTCTCGTTCGGCGGCCCGGCCGGCCCGGTCCACGAGGCGTTCAGCTGCGGTGGCGCAGGACGCAGCGGCCAGGCTGATCCCGACAAGAAGGAGTATGCGGCGGATGATGGCGTACGACATGGGAGTTGCTCCGCGTTGGGTGTTTTCCTGATGCGATTGGCCCCGGTCCCGGCGGCTTCGATCAAGAGAACGCAAGGGGCGTCCGTTTACCGCCAACACCCGGTGTGGAGCGACTCCGGCGGGTCGGTGTTCCGTTTCGAAATGGGAAGGGAATTCAGGTATCTCGGTGAGGGCGTCCCGATTCCGGCACCGCCTCACCCTTCGGGGGATGCGGAGAGGTCTCCCAGGGCCCGGTAACGGCGAGCCTCTTCATGGAGCCCGGTCTCCTCCATCACTTCGATGAGAGAGCGAAGCATCGATTTCACCTGCGAGTCCCCGGAAAGCTCCTCGTACTGGGACAGCCCTTCCAGGCTCCAGTCGAACAGCTGCCCGGCTTCCGCCGTTTTCCCTGACAGAGCGGCCGCTGCCCCCAGCCAGCCCCGGTATACGTTGGTCCAGCTGTGTCGTGGCCCCATCTGCACCATGGCCATGTCCAACGCCTCCACGAGAGGCTCCAGGGCCTCCTCCGCCCGATGGACTTTGACCAGCTGCGCACCCAGGTTCATGAGGGCGTCCGCCGTTCTCCAGTGGCCCTCCGGCCACCGCTGGCGGGCCCCTTCGACTCGCTTCCGATAGAGGTTCAGGCTCTCCTCCGGGTCCCCCAGCTCCTCCGAGACAGCGGCCATGTTCCCCAGGATCATGAGCAACGAGGGGTGGCCGGGCTCGAGGACGTGCGCCAGGGAGTCATAGGCCTCCCGGTAGAGCTCTCTGGACTCGCCGAGGTCCCCCTGCATCCGGCTGAGGACCGCGAGGTTGTTCAGTGTTGTGGCGAAGTCGCTCGGGCCCATCAGGGGCCGCTGCCGCTGGATCTCGATGACCTGCCGGTACAGGCCCTCGGAGGTGGCCAGGTCGCCCCGACGCCGTACCAGCCCCGCCAGGGAAACGAGGGCGTTGAGGTAGCCCAGGTCCCCAGTGGCCTCGAGCTCTCCCAGGGCTCGTATCCCCGAACGAAGTTGGACCTCGGCGGAGTCCAGCCGCTCGAGCATCATGTAGGCGCTACCCAGACCGATGCGCGCCTCGGCAACGGAGCGAGTGTCCCCGCGTTCCGAAGCCTCTGCGATGGCCTTGCGATATACTTTCACCGAGCCCTGGAACTCCCGGCCTGCCCTCATGGCGTCGGCGAGGCGAAGCAGGCTTCCTGCCAGATCCGGCTGCCCCTGGAGGGAATCCCCCCTGAGATCCACCGCCCGCTGAATGAGGGGAATTCCGGCCTCGAAGTCCCCGAGGTTGGCATAGACCTGCCCCAGGGCTTCCAGAAGCTCAGCTCGGATGGCCGGCTGGTCCGCCAGCTCCACGTCGATCCGGTCGATACCTCGGTCCAGAAGGCTCCGCACAGTGAGGGTATCGCCCCCGGGGTCGTAGGGGTCGTTCCCTTCGAACAGGCCCACGAGAAAGGCGGTGACCTGCCGGGCCGTCTCCGCTTCGCGGCTGGCCGCCTCCGCTGCGGTCTCCGCCCGTCTCTGCTCCTCCAGGACCGCCCCTCGTTGAAGTGCCAGGCCCACGGCTGAGCCCACGGCCACGAGAAAGGCACCCGCGGCAGTGGCCACCGGCGCCCGGTGACGCCGGACGAACCTCCTTGCCCGGTATACGGCTGCGTCCCCTCGGGCCGACACCGGATACCCCGTCAGGTGGCGCCTCAGATCGTCCCTCATGGCAGCCACGGACTCGTATCTGGCCTCCGGCCGGGTCTGGAGCGCCCGGAGGAGAATGGAGTCCAGATCGCCGCTCAAGCGCCGACGAAGGGCCTCGGGGCTCGTCCCGGGTACCCCGGGAAGACCTCCCCGGCGCGAGGCCGGGGCCACCTCCTCCCCATCTCCCTTCCTGGAGCCCGCGGGGAAGATCGCGGCGGACGGGGCAGTGGGCTCGGCGTTCCGGATCATGCGCTCCAGAACCGACTCCGATCCGCGTCTGCTGTAGGGCCGTACACCCGTGAGGAGCTCGTACAGAAGCCCACCCAACGCGTACACGTCTGTCTGGGTGCTCACCCCCTCACCGAGAAGCTGTTCGGGGGCGGCGTACTCGGGGGTCACGAAGCGGGCGTCCGGCCGGGTCACGGCCCGAGCCTCCTCTCCCTCGGATTCTTCCAGGAGCTTTGCGATGCCGAAGTCCAGCAGCTTCACGGCCCCGTCCCGGGTCACCAGAATGTTGGAAGGCTTGAGGTCCCGGTGGACCACCATGTGACGATGTGCGTATTCAACGGCCTCCGCGACACGAAGAATCAGCCGGATCCGATCCTCCAGCCCGAGGCGGCCATCATCCGCGTACTGGTCGATGGGCACCCCGTCCACGTATTCCATGATGAGGGCCGGGTGGCCATCGTCGGTGATGCCCGCGTCGATCATCTGGGCGATGGCGCCGTGACTCAGAGAAGCCAGGATCTGGCGTTCCAGCCTGAACTTCTCCAGGACCCCCCGGGTGTGGAGCTCCCGCCGCAGGACCTTGACCGCGACCTCGCGCTCGAACGAGCCGTCGTCTCGTTCCCCCAGGTACACCGCACCCATCCCTCCCACCCCTAGGACCCGGGTGAGCCGGTACGGCCCCACCCTCACCCCCAGGAACGCGTCCGGAGAGTCCGAGTCGTCCTCAGGGGGTCCGAGGAAGACCGCCCGGAGAATCCCTTCCCCCGGACCGAGACGGTTCACTTCCGGCTCCCGGCTGAGGCGGGCCAGCTCCAGGACCGTGCGAAGGAGCTCCGGGTCTTCCTCGCATTCGGTGGCGAGGAACGCGTCCTGCTCCTCCAGGGGGAGATCCAGGGCCCGCTCCAGGAGCTCATCGATCTCCTCCCAGCGGTCCCAAAGGGCCTCGCGGCTCACGGTGAAATGCTCATGCGTCGCTCGGGTCAGGGATTCCGTACAGACCTCTCGTCTTCCTGAACGCAGTCCGGCCGACGGGGCCGCCACGCCGGCTCTCCTCACCGGGCTTCCAGCGGCGGGTCATCCCTCCGAATCCATCCGTGAAGTGGAGGGGTCTTCCACCAGGGCCTGCCGAAGATAAGCCCTCGCTCTCGCCCACTCTCGCTCGACGGTGCGACTGGATGTTTCAAGGGCCTCGGCAGTCTCCGGGACGGACATGCCTCCGAAGAAACGGCACTCCACGATGCGAGCCATCCGTTCGTTGCGCTCCTCCAGCCGGGCAAGGGCGTCCTCCACGGCGAGGATCTCGTCGATGTTGGCCTCCACCGAGGCAGTGTCCTCCTCGAGGGGGACCCTGAAACGGGTCCCTCCACGCTTCTCTGCCTTTCTTCGTCGTGCGAAGTCGATGAGGATGCGTCGCATGGCGGTGGAGCAGAAAGCGAAGAACTGTGCCCGGCCTGGCCACACCCCTTCATCCACCCCAAGGAGCCGCACACAGGCCTCGTGCACGAGGGCCGTCGTATCGAGGATTGCGTCCCGCCCCCCGAGTTCGAGGTGGTGACGGGCAATCC
>JASFRP010000343.1:0-4782 GCA_050114895.1 Gemmatimonadota bacterium | reverse complement strand
GACGGGCCCGGGAGGGATGGCCGAGGCAGTGCTCAGACTGCCCGACCACGCCGAACAGGTGGTAGTGGAAGCGAGGATCGAAGGGTTTCCGGAGTCTTCGGCCACCTTTCGTATTGACGCACTCGCAGGTCCCCCGGTCTCTATCGCTTCCATCTCGGGCGATGGGCAGACGGCTGCTCTTGGGGAAACCCTCCCCGACCCCATCGGGATCGCCGTCCGGGACGGGTTCGGGAACCCCCTTCGGAACACGCCCGTGAGCTTCCGGATCCTCGAGGGAGGGGGGGAGGTGCGGCCGATACAGACCGTCACCGACGGGCAAGGGAGAGCTTTCGCTCGCTGGACCCTGGGTGGAGATCCGGGATCCCATCGTGTAGCGGCCATGGTCCTGGGGATGACGGACTCCCTGGTGACGTTCCAGGCCACCGCCGAGGGCTCGGTGGAGCCTGCAGCCGAGACCGACTCCTCCGAGGCCCAACCTGCCCCCGTCCCGGCCCGGGTCCTGAGCCAACCCTTCGCCATCGGCGGAAATCATGTTTGCAGTCTCAGGAACGGCACCGCCATCTGCAGGGGAAGTCTGGCGTCGGGCCAGGGTGGTGGTCTGTCCATGCGGTTCAGCGCCCTCGCGGAGGGGGTCTCTCATGGATGCGGGCTCCAGCAGAATGGCGTGGCCTGGTGCTGGGGGTCGAATGAATCCGGACAACTTGGGGACGGCTCCTTCCAGGACAGGAGCTCCCCGGTCCTGGTGGACCCGGACCTTTCCTTCTCCCTCCTGGTGGCGGGAGTCTCACACACCTGTGGACTGGATGGGCGGGGAACGGCCTTCTGTTGGGGCCGGAACCTGAACGGGCAGCTGGGGGACGGGAGTCGTTCGGACCGAAACCGGCCCGCTCCCGTCACCGGAGGTACCTCCTTCGAGAGACTCGCTGCGGGATGGAACCACACGTGCGGCCTCACCGCCGAAGGTCGTGTCTACTGCTGGGGCCTCAACGGGGACGGTCAATTGGGAGACGGAACGCGCGTGGATCGTCTCATCCCCATCAGGCTTCCCATTAGCTTCACTTCCATTGCCGCCGGGGCCGCACACACCTGCGGAATCAGCCGAGAGAGAGTTCTCTGCTGGGGAGACAACAGCTCCGGCCAGTTGGGCAATGGAGGCGCTCCGGAGGACCAGACCTCCCCCGCTGCCGTCATGCAACTTCCCTCCTCTCCCCCGACCATGCTCGCCGTGGGGGCCGTCCATTCCTGCGCACTCCTGACGAATGGGGCGGCGTACTGCTGGGGGCAGAACCTCCACGGTCAGCTCGGCAATGGAACCACGGAAAACTCACCGGTGCCGGTGGTGGTGTCCGGCGGCCTGCACTTCAGCCGGCTCTACGCTGGAGGCGGTGTCACCTGCGGATTCACCGCGGATGGATCACAGTACTGCTGGGGGATGAACCAGGTAGGGCAGTTGGGGGACGGCACTCGCACCAACCGATCGACCCCGGTTCTGATCGGGGGATAGGTCTCTCCGTCTCACCCCCCTTCAAGCTCCTGATCCAGCGCCATCCGCACTTCCCGCCTTCGCTGACCTTCCCTGGCCCTTTTGTGGTCGGCCTCCGTCTCCAGCTTCAGGGGAGGTACGGGGATGGGGCGGTGATCCGCATCGATGGCTACGAAGGTGAGAAAGCAGGTGTTCGTATGCCGCTTCTCCCCTGAAAAGAGGTTCTCCGCCTCCACTCGCACGCCGATCTCCATGGAGGTGCGCCCCACGAAATTGACCCGTGCCAGGCAGGTCACCAGCTCCCCTGTAAAGATGGGCTCCTTGAAGTCCACCCGGTCGATGGAGACGGTGACGCAGGGGCGACCCGAGTGGCGCATGGCGGCAACGCCTGCGGCACGGTCCACCATGGACAGGACCACTCCGCCGAAGACATTCCCGTGGTTGTTCACCTGATTGGGCATCATGAGCTCCGAGACCAGGGCTTCGGAGTTCTTGGGGCTCCTGGGTTCCATGTCGTGCGTCACTTCGGTCTCCTCCGGTGAGGAATATGCGAATCCCCGTCCCTTCTCGTTGAACCCCTCTATTTCCGGTCGGTTTCGAGAGTTCCACCTCCCGTCTTTCCCTTTCCGGGCCATGGGGAGGGGAAGATGCTCTTCCGTCGGGTTGCACCATCCGGACCTCACGGTTCAAGATACTGTCCGGATTCCTTCGCAGCGGAACCCCTGAAGGGAGACATGGTGCACGGAGCGACATCTTGAGGTCGGCCAGCCGAATCGGCCTGATCGGGGGAGGAGCCTTCTTCCTCCTCCTTCTCCTCGTCCCCGCCCCAGCGGGCCTCTCCCCGGAGGGTTGGCGCGCTGCCGCAGTCGCCGTCCTCATGGCTGTCTGGTGGATGACCGAGGCCATCCCCATTCCCGCCACCGCCCTGTTGCCCCTTGCCCTCTTTCCCACCCTGGGCGTACTGGACATGCCGGCCGCGGCCGCCCCCTACGCGAACGAGATCATCTTCCTCTTCATGGGAGGGTTCATCATCGCCATGGCCATGGAGCGGTGGGGGCTCCATCGCCGGATCGCTCTGGGAATCATGGCCTTCATCGGCACCAGCCCCAAGAGACTGATCCTGGGATTCATGGTGGCCACGGGGTTCCTCTCCATGTGGATATCCAACACGGCTACGGCCACGATGATGCTCCCCATCGCCATGGCCGTGGCGGAGGTGTTCAGACCGAAGGACCTCGACCCGGAAACTCAGCCTTACCACTTCGGTATCGCCCTGATGCTGGGAATCGCCTACGCGGCGTCCATCGGCGGTGTGGCCACGCTCATCGGCACACCGCCAAACGCCGTCATGGCGGCAGCAGCCGAAGAGCTTCTGAACACCCAGATCGGATTCGTGGAATGGATGGAGGTGGGCCTTCCTGTGGCGGCCTTCACCCTCCCCTTGGCCTGGTTTGTTCTGGTCAACTTTCTCCACCACCCCGGCGAAGTCTCCGGTGACGCGGCTTCCGTCATCCACGACGAGCAAAGCGCCCAGGGGAAGATGAGCCGGGGGGAGAAGTCCGTCGCCATCGTGTTCTTCCTTGCCGCCCTCTCCTGGGTGTTCCGGTCTCCCAAGGAGCTCGGAGCCGTGACCATCCCCGGCATCGAGACCTTCGCCCCGGGAGTCCGCGATTCCACCATCGCCATGCTGGCGGGGGTCATCCTCTTCCTCATCCCGGTGAATTGGCGGAAGGGAGAGTTCGCCATGAACTGGACCGCAGCCCGCAAGATGCCATGGGGGGTGCTGGTCCTCTTCGGCGGGGGACTCTCCCTGGCCCGGGCCATGGATCAAACGGGGCTCGCAGCCTGGATCGGCGGGGGTGTGGGAGCCCTGGGAGCGCTGCCGCAAGTCGTGTTGCTGGCGCTGGTCGCCACCCTTTTTGTCTTCCTCACGGAGGTGACGTCCAACACGGCCACCGCCACCATGGCCATGCCCATCATGGCCGGTGTCGCCGCAGGGCTGGGGTATCCGGCCATCACCCTCATGGCCACCGCCGCCCTTTCCGCCTCCATGGCTTTCATGCTCCCGGTGGCCACCCCTCCCAACGCCATCGTGTTCAGCTCGGAGTACCTGACCATTCCGAGGATGGCCAGGGCGGGGTTCTGGATGAACATCATGGCCATCGCAGTCATCACCCTGACCGCGACGCTCCTGATTCCCCTCCTGCTGGCCAACTGAACCCGGAAAAATCCCCCGATCCAACGGCCTCCAGGAAGTCGGACACCTTCCTGTGAAGCTCCGTTTTTCCGAGGATGTCGCTGTGCCCCGCCCCCTTCATCACCACCGCCTCCACCCCTGCCCCACGTGCCAGAATCCGGACATGTTCCAGCGGCACACTCTGGTCTCGGTCCCCGTGGATGAAGAGGAGGGGGAGGTCCAGCTCCTTCACCCGCTCGTCGGGCCTCAGGGTGGAGAAGGGGACGCCTGCCCGGTAGCGCCAAAAGGGATTCAAGACCCGGACAATCCAGCGCCCCGGAAGCCCTTTTCCGTCGAAGAAATCGGCCCATACACTCCATAGATCGGCTGGAGCGGCAATCGTGACGAGACCGGCCACCGGGGCCCCTTCCGCCACTGCCAGGATCGCGGCGGACCCTCCCATGGAATGTCCCATCAACACCAGGGGCCGATTCGGGTACGCCGCGTGCACCTCGCGCGTAGCCGCCACCGCGTCGTCTCTGAAATGCCGAGCCGTGACGTACGGGGCCTCGGGGCTCTCTCCGTGGTGCCGAACATCAAAGAGGAAGACGGGAAACCCGTCCTGGAGGAGGGGCTCCGCCAGGAACGTCATCCGGCCGTGGCTCGAACCCCATCCGTGAACCAGAACCACAACCGCACCACCTCCATCCACCTCCGGCTCCAGGAACCACCCTCTCAGGCTCTGCCCCAGGGAGGTGAAGATGTGCTCCCGGCATCCGAAGGGAAGGTTCCCGACATTCCGAGCGTGGAGCTTCATTCGGGGACGGATCGTCACGAGAGCCAGACGGTCCAGGACCAGGATGGCCGCAACCGCCGCCAGGCCGGCCGTGATCAGGAGCGAGGGCATCAGGGCCACCGATGGGCCTCGACCTCCTGCGGGCGTACCACCCGGATCCCGTCCTGATTCCCGATGCGCGAGACCCGGTCCGCCAGCGGCATGACGCTTACCTCCACGACCTCCCCCACCAGAGGAGCGTGAAGGAGGTGCAGCCTCCCGTTCCGCCAGATGGCCAAACCCGTGTGTGCCACGTCCAAACCCTCTACCGTGCTCGTGGCGGCGATG
>JASFRP010000342.1:0-4801 GCA_050114895.1 Gemmatimonadota bacterium | reverse complement strand
CCTCCTCCACCGTCTCCTTGAGAGCCCGCTCGTAGGCCTCGTCCTCGGGACCTGGGGAGTACTGATCCGGCAGATAGTCCAACAGACGATTGTCCTCTCCGGGAGTGACGGGGGCATCCAGCGAGAGGTGGGACTGCGAAATGGCCAGAGTTCGCTCCACTTCTTCCCGGGAGATCTCCAGCTCCTCGGCGATTTCCTCCACCGTTGGCTCCCGTCCCAGCTCCTGGAGGAGGGTCGAGCTTCGGCGCCCGATCCGGTGCAGTGCGCCAGCTCGGTTGAGGGGGACCCGGACGATGCGGCTCTGCTCCGCCAGAGCCTGCAGAATCGCCTGCCGGATCCACCAGACCGCATAGCTGATGAACTTGATCCCCTTCGTCTCGTCGAACTTGTGGGCCGCTCGGATCAGGCCAAGGTTCCCTTCGTTGATGAGATCGGAGAGTGGCACTCCCTGATTCTGATATTTCTTGGCCACCGAGACGACAAACCGGAGGTTCGAACGAACCAGTTTGTTGAGGGCCTCTTCCTCACCCAGGTGGATGGCCTTCGCCAGCCGGACCTCTTCATCCCGATCAATCAGGGGGTACTGGCTGATTTCCTTGAGGTACTGGTCTAGAGACCCCTCGCGGAATTGTCCTCGCTTGGAGGGGAAGGCCATTACTTGGAACCTCGCGGGTGAGAGGTGAGAAGATGAGCCGGACCGGCACTGACCGGTAGGACCCTTGAGACGGGCAATCGAGGAGGGCTGCAATCGCCGTCCTCTCGGACGTTCCCTGCGGGAGGGGCCATCCTGGACCCCTCGGGTTTGTAGATCATTCTGGAGCCCCGGTGGCGCTGAATCCGTGGTGACCGGGCCTAGGAATTAGAAGGGAACCCGGGGATTTTCGCAACTCCGCGGACGTGGCTCCCCTCACCTGATTCTATGGCCGACACGGCCCCACCGGATTCTCGCCAGAAGTCCATCGGTCTCCCCTTCGCCTTTCATCGAAAAATAGACGAGCCAGGGGTGCCCGTTGATGTCGTTCCTGTCAATGAAACCCCAGTAACGGGAATCCTCACTGTTGTCACGGTTGTCACCGAGGACGAAATACTCCCGGGGTGGCACGATGAGGGGTCCCCAGGTGTCTCTGGAGGGTGCGTAGTGGTCCGAGGGCCCCGCCGCGACAAGGTGATCGGACTGCCAGGACATCCCCGGATGGATGGCATCACCTCGGCGATCGATGTGCCGGGCATACGGCTCTTCCTGTGGCAGCCCATTGACGTAGAGGACCTTGTCCCTCATCTCGAGCGTATCGCCCGGGACACCCACCACCCGTTTGACATAGTCCTGTGTCGGGTCGTGGGCCGGGCGAAAGACTACGACGTCCCCCCGTTCCGGGTCCTTCAAGGCCGGAAGTCGAAGATCCGTGGCCGGGATCTCGGCTCCATAGAGGAGCTTGTTCACCAGAAGGAAGTCTCCCACCATGAGGGTGTTCTCCATCGAGGAAGTGGGAATGGAGAACGCTTCGAGGAAGAACACCCGGATGGTGATGAAGATAAGGAGAGTGACGACTGCGAATCGCACCCACTCCCGGACAATCCGGATTGTGCTGCCGACGATTCTCATTGGAGTGGTCGAAGTCTGCCACCGACGGGGGTTGGTCCAGGCCCATGAGAGGGTGGAGCCCGGAGCGACGGCGAAGAGTACACGCCCCGGGCTGGCCGGGTTCCCTTCCCGGCGATGGCAGCGTTCCTCCACGGGAAAGTCGTTCTCAAGGTACCCTCCTCAGAACCAACCGATCAGAAGAACGAAGGCCACCAGCAGCGCCATGAGGATGGTGTAGAAGAACCACAGCTTCACCAGGCTGAGGCTCGGATGCACTCTCCGGGCGAGGAGGGCCAACAGGAACCCCGTTCCCGAGGCTGCAGCCACCCATACAACCGACAGGACGACGAGGGACATGAGATCCACGAAACCTCCGGGCTTCCCTTTTCGAACACCATAGATAAGCTTGGGACCATTCGGGCCTTTGCCAAGCCCTCGGGTCCAGGAAACGCCACTCTCTCTCGGATCTCCATGGCCTACTCATCTCCGACCCGGCCGGTCACCACAATCCTGGTCGCCGTGGTCATGACTGCCTTCGTGCTCAGCCTTGTCCACAGGCGAGGGGGCGGCCCAGCGAGCCCAGAGGGAGACCCGGACCCGTGCGCGGGGCAGACCTCCGAAGAATGCCGGGCCGCGGAGTGGTGGCCCTCGGAGAGGGACGGGGAATCCTCGGAGACATGGGAGAGTGGCGATCCCGCCGCGCAAGTCCTGATGGCCGCCGAGGTCTGCAGAGGTGTCGGGTACCTCTGCGCCGAGGTGGAACGCTCGGGAACCCTTCAGATCTTGAGGTGGCCCGACGACACCCCGGAGATTCGTGTGTGGGTCCAGCGGCCGGAGGGGGTGTCTCCTGGAAGCGCCCGGGCCCTCCAACGGGCGGCGGTGGGCGGTTTCGGAGTCTGGCACGAGCACCCGTTTCCCCTATCCATCAGCACCCGGTCGGTGCCCGATAACCCGGACATTACGGTGCGGTGGTCAAGGACCCTGGGGGGTGCTCGTCTGGGGCATGCCCAGTTACAGTGGCGCAGGGAGGGCTCCGAGATCACGGTGGAGATCCCTGACCTCCGTCTCGCTACCCACGACCCCGGGAACCCGGGTCTGGAGCTGACGCCGGATCAGGTTCGGCTCGTGGCGGCTCACGAGATGGGCCACGCCCTCGGATTACCCCACAGTGACGACCCCAGGGACGTCATGTATCCACAGAACACGGCCTGGCGTCGCACCCGCAGGGATTACGAGACCATGGAAGCACTCTACCGAATGCCGAACGGGGCCCTCATCAGACGGTAGCAGGAGCGTGGAAATCGGCACCCCACGGGGGTATTCCCCGAACCGCTCCCCGGCATTCCGCCTTGCACCGGCTCGTGCCTTTCAGTCCTCCCGAACCAGACCGTAACGTTCGATCTTCTTATACAGGTTCGATCGGGGCATGTCGATGATCCGGGCAGTCTCGGAGACGTTCCAGTCGTGCTCTCGGAGCTTCTGCAAAAGGAAGGCCCGTTCGGCCTGTTCTTTGAACCCCGAGAAGGTCTCTGCCCGGAGAAGCTCCGACCCAAGACCGCCGCCACCTCCAGCCCCGGACACGAGGAATTCCACATCGCTCTCCTCGATGACATCTCCCGACGAGAGGATCAGGAGGCGTTCCACCGTATTTCGGAGCTCCCGGACGTTTCCGGCCCATTCCAGGCCCTGGAGTCGCTCCAACGCACCCCTGGAGATCTCCCGTGGTGCGATGCGGTCGGTACTCTCCAACAGGCCGATGAAATGCTTCACCAGCATGGGGATGTCCTCCCTCCGTTCTCTGAGGGCCGGAATCTGAATGGGGACCACGTTCAACCGGTAGAAGAGATCCTCCCTGAAGTTCCCTTCCCGGATCTCCGACTCCAGATCCTTGTTGGTGGCCGCCACCACCCGCACGTCCACCTGAATGGACTTGGAGCTCCCCACCCGTGTGATGACCCCCTGCTCCAGGGCCCTGAGGACCTTGGCCTGGGCCGCCAATGACATGTCACCGACTTCGTCCAGGAAGAGACTGCCGCCGTCTGCCTGCTCGAACTTTCCCGCCCGATCCGCCACGGCTCCCGTAAAGGAGCCTTTGATGTGGCCGAAGAGCTCGGATTCAATGAGCTCGGAGGGGATGGCCGCGCAGTTCACCTCTACGAACGGGGCCTCCCGGCGATCGGAGAGCCGGTGGATGGCCCTGGCGACGAGCTCCTTGCCGGTCCCGTTCTCTCCCGTAATGAGCACGCGGGCCTCGGTGGGCCCCACCCGTTCAACCCGTTCCAGCACCTGTCGGATCTGGAACGAGGACCCCACGATCTGATAGCGGCTCTCCACCTCGGTCCGGAGCCGTTCCACGCTCTCGGAGAGACCCTTGACGGCGAGGGCATTCCGAAGGGTGACCAGGAGGCGATCCGTATCCAGGGGTTTTTCCAGAAAGTCGTAGGCCCCCTTGCGTGTGGCCTCGACGGCGGTGTCTATGGTCCCGTGCCCGCTGATCATGATCACCAGGGCCTGGGGATCTCCACCCCTGATTCTCCCCAACACTTCGAGACCATCCATTCCGGGCATCTTCACGTCCAGGAAGGTGACGTCGGGAAGGAACGATTCCGCCATCTCCAACCCCTCGGGGCCATCCCGGGCGACCCGGACTTGATGACCTTCGTACTCGAAGACCTGACGAAGGGCGTCGCCGATGGATTCTTCGTCGTCCACGATGAGGAGTCTTGCCATGGAAAGCTGACCTCAGGGACCGGAGGAAATGATCAGGCTGTCAGTGAGAATGTAGGCCGACTCCACACCCGCCGGAAGCGGAACGGCCAGGGCCTCGGGAGGGAGGCCCGGACGATCGACGCGACCCATCGCCCTCAGGATCTCCGGGATGAGTCGCCTGGGAATGGGAATCCGGGATGCCTCGATCCCATGCACCAGGAGAGCCGATTCCTCCTGGCCGAAAGGCACGAGAGACGCGTGCAGGATCACATTTAGCGTGTCGGGAAGTATGCCGAGAACGGGCCCGAGGTCCGGAAGGTCCGGGAAGGAGCTCAAGATCACCTGCGCCGAAAGGTGGAGGCGGCCCTCCCGAAGGTCCACGCCGGGATCCCGGATGCCGGATGGAATAAGTCCCGGAAGGGAGTACCGGAGCACGGAGGTGACCTCTCGCCCGCCCAGGGCAATCTGTCCTTCCCCCCTCTGTCGGAACGCCTGTACCTGGGCGAGAAC
>JASFRP010000341.1:0-4809 GCA_050114895.1 Gemmatimonadota bacterium | reverse complement strand
CGACGATTCCTGCAGAGGGCCCGTTCCGGGCTCCCCTTCCCGCACGCGGCACCTGGGGTCATCGCAGACTCCGGACCACGTCCCCTCGAATCTCCAGTACCTCGGGCCGCCCCTTGTAGTAGGCCGCCTGGCCGACGTCAATGCACCAGACGCGACCCCCACAGAAGCTCGTGATCCCGGTCCCCTGTACCGTATGCCCCACCACCATGCGTTGGACGCCAAGATCGTCCAGGACGGCACTGAGCGTGTCACACGCTGCCTGCCCGGGCTGGTTTGAGTATAGCCGGGTCCAGACCGGACTCCGGTCCCCTTGAATCCACTCCGGTCTCGGGATCTCACCCCGGAGCCATCGCTGGACGTCCCTGTTGATGGAGTCCAAACCCATGGCCACATGCTCCGGGAGGATGCCTCCGTGCACAAAGACGCTGGATCCCACGATCAAGGCGGTGGGCCTTTCCGCCAGCTGGAGAGCAAAGGGGCCACCGGGGCGAAAGGCTGCGGCTCGGGCCCGCTCCTCTGGGGGAAGGGACTGGAGGAGGGAATCCGGGGGGCCCGGGTCTCCGGCATCCTCAAAGTCCCTGAATCCTCCCTCGGTGACGTACCTGAAATCCAGCGATGCGTTCATGAGCTCGTGATTGCCGTTGAGCACGTAGACGTGCCCCCCGGTGGATGGCGCTTCCTGTTGGAGGCGCTGGAAGAGAGCCATGATGGACTCTTCCCCGTCTCCCCGGTCCAGGATGTCCCCGGTCTGGACCACCACCAGGCGGTTGCCGATCCATCGATCGTTGGTGTCGATGGCCCCTGCGAGGCGGAGAGCCGCCCGAGCCGCCTCCAGGTCTCCATGGAGGTCGCCGATGGCCACGATCCGTTCTGGGGCGCCGGGTTCCAGTGAGGCGCACGACGAGCAGAGGAATGCAGCGGCGAGGAGAAGGAGCGACGATACCTGGAGCTTTCGGGTGGTCATGCCTGGTTCCCTTTCCAGAGCGAAGACGGAGAGAAGCCGGGGCAGGGGCCCATTCGGATCATGGCGATGGGCTATGGGCATCTTCGGCTCCCGACCGGCGATATATCCAACATAATTCATCCTCGTCCGTGCGTCCCCCGGCTGGACCGCAAGGCGCGTCTGCGGCCCCTCGAGACGCTGGACCCTCGGCGGGGCTCGTCAGGCGGCGGCGTGCTTGCGAACGCCCCGATACCGTCGGGTTCGAGACCGATATTGCATTCCAGTCTCTTTCGGGCATACCCTGGCCCCTGGATCCCTGCCATCTTGCCTGGGTCAGAAGGGACTTTCGCTTTATCTTCGGGTCTTGTAAGTTGATCACCTGAGCCCGAAGAACCGTGCGTGTCCAGGCGGCCGGGGGAGGGAGATTCCCCATCGCTCAGGCGTGAACTCCAAGGAGATACGGAGATGTCCACGGCGGAGACCAAGGACCAGAAGGACAAGGCCCTCCAGACGGCCATCAGTCAGATCGAGCGGTCCTACGGGAAGGGCGCCATCATGCGTATGGGGCTGGAGGGGGCCAAGATCAAGATCGACGGGATTTCCACCGGTGCCCTCAACCTCGACGCGGCGATAGGCGTCGGAGGGATCCCCAGAGGCCGGATCACGGAGGTCTACGGCCCCGAGTCCAGTGGGAAGACCACACTGTGCCTCCATGTGATCGCCAACGCGCAGAAGCTGGGGGGCATCGCGGCTTTCATCGATGCGGAGCATGCTCTGGACATCCAGTATGCCCGGCGCCTGGGCGTAGACGTGGACAACCTTCTGGTGTCCCAGCCCGACAACGGCGAGCAGGCCCTGGAGATCGCCGAGGTCCTCATCCGGAGCAGCGCCGTCGACGTGGTGGTCATCGACTCCGTGGCCGCCCTGGTTCCCCGTGCCGAGATCGAGGGTGAGATGGGGGATTCCCACGTGGGCCTACAGGCTCGACTCATGAGCCAGGCCCTCCGGAAGCTCACCGGTGCCGTGAACCGCTCCAACACCTCCGTGGTCTTCACCAACCAGATCCGGGAAAAGATCGGCGTAATGTTCGGGAACCCGGAAACCACCACGGGGGGCCGAGCCCTGAAATTCTACGCCTCTCTGAGACTGGACATCCGCCGGATTGGCGCGATAAAGGATGGCCAGGATCTCGTGGGGAACAGAACCAGGGTCAAGGTGGTCAAGAACAAATGTGCGCCTCCCTTCAAGCAGGCCGAGTTCGACATACTCTACAACGAAGGGATCAGCCACCTGGGACTTCTGGTCGACCTGGGCGTGGAGCACGAGATCGTCAACAAATCCGGATCCTGGTTCTCCTACGGAGACCTGAGGATGGGGCAGGGGAAGGAGAACGCAAAGCTGTTCCTGGTGGAGAACGACGATGTGGCCCGGGAGATCGAGGAGCGGCTCCGGGCGACCCTGAACGTCGAGGACGTCAGAGCGGGTGGAGGTGGGGAGGAAGAGACCATCGACGTGGAGGACTGAGGACGAAATGCCCTGCGGGGAAGCGGAACCGCAGCCGTTTGGGGGGGTCCGAGGATGCTCGGGCCCTCCTCTCTTTCCTGGGGTGGTGAGGAGTTCCGTGAACGTGGCCTCGCCCACCGGCTCAGTTGAGAACCGTCGGGAAACGCGGTTATACTGAGAATTCGCCCAGGGTCCTGTGGGCCCAGTGACTCAAGGTTGAATCTCCGACGGGTTGTATGAAAGCCAGCGAAATCCGGCAGCGTTTTCTCGACTTCTTCGAGGATAGAGGCCATCAGGTGGTGGCCAGCTCGTCCCTCGTCCCGCAGGACGACCCGACCCTCCTGTTTACGAATGCCGGGATGGTTCAGTTCAAGAAGGTCTTCCTTGGGTCGGAGAAGCGTGAGTACGTGCGGGCCGTTACATCGCAGAAGTGCGTCAGGGCGGGGGGGAAGCACAACGATCTGGAGGAGGTGGGGAGGACGGCCCGACACCACACCTTCTTCGAGATGCTGGGGAATTTCTCGTTCGGGGACTATTTCAAGAGGGAGGCCGTCCAGTACGCGTGGGCGTTCCTTGTGGAGGAGCTCGGCCTGGACCCCGAACGGATGTTCGCCACCGTGCACCACTCCGACGACGAGGCGGCGGCCCTGTGGCAGGAAGTCGTCGGGATTCCTCCGGAGCGTGTCTTCCGCCTGGGGGACAAGGACAACTTCTGGCAGATGGCCGACACCGGTCCCTGCGGACCCTGCTCGGAGCTCCACTACGACATGCGGCCTCCCGAGGATCGTGGCCCTGCACTCCCCGTGGAGGAGTTCGAGGCTCTGGGGGAGGACGGGGTCTTCCTGGAGCTCTGGAATCTGGTGTTCATGCAGTATGATCGGGATCAAGAGGGGACACTCCATCCTCTTCCCGCTCCGTCCATCGACACCGGAGCGGGTCTGGAGCGGATCGCGTCGGTTCTTCAGGGAGTCTCGTCGAACTACGACACGGACCTCTTCCTTCCCCTCCTGAAGCGAGTGGGAGTGGTGGTGGGGCGGGACTATGTCCCCCACGAGAAGGAGGGGGTCAGTTTCCGGGTCCTGGCGGATCATGCCCGGGCGGTGGCCTTCCTGTTGGCGGATGGTGTCTTTCCTTCGAACGAGGGACGGGGTTACGTGCTGCGCAGAATCCTCCGAAGGGCTGTGCGCCACGCCTGGATCCTGGGGCGAAGAGAACCCACGCTGGTGGAGGTGGTGGAGGCCGTGGTGACGGAGATGGGAGAGGCCTATCCCGATCTCGGAACCCGCCGGGAACATCTCCTGAAGACGACGCGAGCCGAGGAGGAGCGGTTCCTCGCCACCATCGAAGGTGGAATGAGCCGGTTCGAGGAACTGGCAACGGAAGCGGCCGCTGGGGCGGACGTGGAGGCTTCCGCTTCCGACGAATCCGGTCTGATCATTCCGGGAGAGGAGGTGTTCCGGCTCTACGACACCTTCGGCTTTCCCCTGGACCTCACACAGCTCATGGCCAGGGAGCGAGGGTTTCGGGTGGACGTGGAGGGATTCGAGCGGGCGCTGGAGGCCCAGCGCCAGCGTAGCAGGGCCGATCGCGCCGGCAGCGATCAGGGGTTGGGGGAGGACGACACCCTGGAGGGGTGGACGTCCCTGGGGGATGGGCGGCAGGAGTTCGTCGGGTACCGAACCAGGGACGTGGACACGGTAGTCCTGGCCTTCCGGCACGACGACAACTGGCCGGAGATCCTCCTGCGGGAGAACCCCTTCTACCTGGAAGCCGGCGGCCAGGTGTCGGACCAGGGACGGATCGAGGGCGATGGGTGGAAGATGGAGGTGCGGGAGGTGAGGAGGATTCAGGGCGAGACCGCCGTGAGGGGACCCCTCCTGGAAGGAGCGTTGCCCAACGCCCCGGATCCTCCCGTAGAGGTTCGAGCCAGGGTTCTGGAGGCGCCTCGACACGACACCGAGAGGAACCACACGGCCACCCACCTCCTCCACGCGGCCCTCCGAGGGGTACTGGGGGAACACGTGGTGCAACGGGGTTCCCTGGTCGCTCCCGACCGCCTGAGATTCGATTTCGCTCATCCCGCTCCCCTGACGGAGGAAGAGAAGGAAGAAGTGGAGCGCCGTGTGAACGAGGGGATCTGGGCGGATCACCCGGTACGGATCCGGCAGATGGCCTATTCGGATGCGACACGACAAGGTGCCATGGCCTTGTTTGGCGAGAAATACGGTGAGGAGGTCCGTGTGGTGGAGGTCCCCGGCGTGAGCATGGAGCTCTGCGGAGGGACCCATTGCAGGCACACGAGTGAGATCGGGCTCTTCCGGATCGTTTCCGAGACGGGAGTCGCGGCCGGCGTGCGCCGAATC
>JASFRP010000340.1:0-4826 GCA_050114895.1 Gemmatimonadota bacterium | reverse complement strand
CTCAGCTCTTTCTCGACGTCTTCCCGGGCTCTCGGCCGACGCTGGGGCGTCGTTGCGGAGCCGGGGCAGGGCCTCACGTCTCCAGCATGTACGGATCCGAGGTTCCTCCTCCGCGAATCTTCCCCTGGATAACGTCTTCGGGGTAGCTCAGGAGCCGCATGAACTCCCGTGAAATCTCCTGGGTGGCGTCTTCCGTCAGCGCCCCCTTCTTTTCCAGCCGGGTCCTCCGTTCCTTCAGGGCCAGATAGGCATCCAGGGTCTCCGGTTCCTTGAAGTAGAGGATGGACCACTTCCCGCGGGTGAACTCCGGGGTCTGCAGATGGGTCACCAGAAGAGATCTCTCCAGGTAGGACCGAATCCCGGAGCCCTCCACGATGGCCTCCGACGCCTCTCTGATGTCGTCGTATTCTTCCGGCTTCAGGGGTGGGCTGATGGCCAGGCTCTTAACCCCAACCGCAACCATCTCGGCAAAACAGTTGATCATGCCCAACTGGAAGGACCTGTGGTCGATGTCCATGGGTTCCTCGGTCGTTGCGGGGTCTCCTTCAGTTCATCTCCGGATTCCCCATTCCCCTCACCCTGACAGACTGCCCGGGAATAGGTTCTTCGACTCCCCTCTTCTTTCTTTCCGCCCCCCCCGGTCTCCAATTCATCGCGCCGACCGCACGTATGCCTCTGTCTCGTCGATGACCGGGGCCGCATACCTCCGTTCCCCCGAAAGGTAATCCTGCATGAGCTTCAGGAATGCCCCGCTGAGGGCCAGGACTGCGATGAGATTCGGTATGGCGCAGACCCCCACGGCGATGTTGGCGAAGACCCACACCCGGTCCA
Source organism: Gemmatimonadota bacterium (assembly GCA_050114895.1). Taxonomy (GTDB): domain Bacteria; phylum Gemmatimonadota; class Gemmatimonadetes; order Longimicrobiales; family Gaopeijiaceae; genus JASFRP01. The sequence continues at coordinate 3,995 of JASFRP010000340.1, read as the reverse complement.
CGTCGGCCACCCCTGCAAAGACCACCGGCGGAATGAAATAGAGCCAGCGAAGCCACCGGGCCGCTTTCTTCCCAAAAGCATCTGCTGCCGCAGTCTCGAAGTAGATGAAGAAGCCCATCATGGTAGAGAGGCAGAAGGTGAGGATGCAGAAGGAGATCAGGTTCCCAGCCACTCCCATAGGAAAGACCGAAGCGAAAGCCAGGATGACCAACTCGATTCCCGACTCCCCACTGGCCAGGGCGCCGGTGGAGAGGACGGCGAACGCGGTGATGGTGCATATGACGAAGGTCACCATCCAGACCTCGAAGGCACCCCACATCCCTTGCTGGAAGGGATGGTCCGTCTCCGCCGTAGCGTGAGCCATGGGGGCCGTGCCCATCCCGGCTTCATTCGAAAACATCCCCCGGGCCACCCCGGCCTGGATTGCAGCCATGACGGCGGCCCCGGCGAAACCGCCTACGGCGGGCATGGGGCTGATGGCGTGGCGGAAGATGGATCCGAAGACGAAGGGAATCTCCCGCCAGTTCACGAGGAAGAGGGTCAGGCCTCCCACCACATACACTACCGACATGAGAGGCACCAGGCTCTGACTCACCCGTCCGATGCGCCGGACACCTCCGATGACCACCACCGCCGTTACCACGGTCATCCCCCCGGTGACCAGGTACGGGTTGGTCCCGTAGGAAGCCAGGAAGGAACGCCCCACCGTGTGCCCCTGAAGGAGGGTGGCGCTACAGAGTGCGTTGACGAAGACGCCGAGGCTGAAAAGGGTGGCCAGGGTCGGCCATCCCAAACCCTTCCGGATGTAATACATGGGGCCACCCCTGAACCGGCCGTCCTCGTCCACATCCCGATAGTGGACGGCCAGGGTGATCTCCGCTGTCTTGGTAATGGTCCCCAGGAGGGCAAGGAGCCACATCCAGAATATGGCGCCTGCACCTCCGATGCTCAGGGCAGCGGCAATGCCGGCGATGCTCCCCATCCCCACGGTGCTGGCCAGGGCCGTGGATGTGGCCTGGAAGGGGGTCATGCGGCCGGACGATGGCTGGTGTCTGGACTTCCGCTGCCCCGCCCCTCGCAGAAGACTCCCGAAGGTGGTGCCGAGGATCAGCCGCAGTCGTCGGACCTGGAAGAAACGGGTGCGAACGGTGAGGTAGGTGGACACGAAAGCGATGAGGGCCAGGGTCCAGGGCCCCCAGAGAGCCGCGTCCACTCGGCCCGCCATGTTCAGAATTGCGTCCATCCATGAGCCGCTCACCCGGTCGCCCCCCGATGTAGTTCCCGAACGCACACCGCCCCCATTCCGGGACTCCTGCCGGGAGCCGAGAGCGGCGTCTTTTCGGAATCTCTGGAAACGGCTATCACCGGAACTCTCCTCCCAGCCGCCGGGCTTCCCTCACCGTCTCCAACAGAGCCTCCGTGGTCACGGCCGGGCCCACGGCCACAGCCCGGAGGGAGGCGACACCACCGACCCTGCTGATGGAGATGATCCGCTCCCCCTCCCGGAGAATGCGCTGGTAGATGAATGCCTGGAGGCGATCCAGATCTTCCTCAGCCACCCCCTCCGGCACCACCCGAAAGCAGAGGATTCCCGTGTCCGGCTCGTGCAGGGGTTCCATGTCCGGCTCCTCCAGGAGAGCCTCGTACAGGCCCCGGATGGCGTCCAATGGAGTCCGAAGACGGGCAACGACACCGTTCAATCCCTGGTGGCGAATGGATGTCACCAGGGAGAGGGCCGCCAGGGGACGGGTGCTGGGAATGGACTTCAGCCCCGGATCAGGTCCCGGGGCGTCGGTCCGGTTCCAATAGTGGCTGAACAGGGCCATGGGGCGGAAAAGCTCACGGTCCCGGGCGAAGAGAATAGAGTTGGGGATGGGCACACCCATCTGCTTGTGGGGATCCCAGGATATACTGTCAGCTTGATCCAGATTCCTGAACAAAGGGGCTTTCTCCGGCACCAGACCATAGGCCAAACCGTAAGCCCCATCCACCTGGAGCCAGGCCCCCTTTTCCTGGCAAACCTCGGCGATCTGCGCCACCGGATCCACGGATCCGGTGGAAGTGGTGCCGGCGGTGGCCACGACGCAGAAGATCTCTTCTCCTTCGTCCAGACCCGCGAAGGCTTCTCGCAGGCGATCCACGTCCATGCGTCGATTCCGGTTCACACCGATCGGCACGAGGCTGTCTTCGCCGAGCCCCAGGAACCGGACGCCGTGTCGTAAGGAGAAGTGGGCGTCGGCGGAGATTGCCACCTTCAGACGAGTCGGATCCGGAAAGCCCGCCAATCCCCGGGCGGCGAACTCGAATCCCTCTCGTTCCGCCCGGTGGCAGAGGGCCATGTAGAGACCCTGCTGGTTGGCGTAGGTCCCGGAATAGAGGACGGTCGCATCCGCCCTTGGCCCCAGGCAGAAGAGGCGACAAAGAGCCTGGCAACAGAGCTCCTCCAGGGTGGCCCCCCCAGGAGAGACCTGCCAGTTGGTGACGCCTTGATTCCAGTCCAGGGCCAGGTGAGCTCCGTAGGCCGCCCCCTCTTCCAAACCGGAGTTGAACAACCCCTGGAAGGATGGGAGATCGTAGCGCATGAGGTGAGGAAGGAGCCGCTCCTCCACCAGATTCCTCAGCTCGGTCAAAGGCATGCCCGCCGGCCGGAAGTCCACCAGCTCCGACAGCTCTGCGGCTACCTTCTCGGGGGACGCACCGGAAAAGAGGCGGGGCGCTGGGGGCCCGGGGCCTGCGTTCATCGGCCCTCTTCCCCGCCGGCTCGAACCGTCCCTGGATCCGGCGTCAGACATCTAACCTCCGATGCACGTACTGGCCACGTCCCGGTTCTCCAAGGAGTTCGTCCCGGTCCACAATCAACTCGCCTCTGGAGAATACTCTCCGGATCTTCCCGGTGACCTGGATTCCCTCGTATGCGGACCAGTCGGTGGCCATGTGGAGGGTGTCCTGCCCCATCGTCCAGGTTTCCTCCGGATCCAGGAGAACGACGTCGGCATCAGCCCCCACCGTGAGGCTTCCCTTCTTGGGGGCCATCCCGAAGAGGCGAGCCGGCTCCGATGCCACAATCTCCACGAAGCGGGACAGTGTGATCCGCCCCTTGGCTACCCCTTCGGAATAGAGGATCTGAAAGCGGGGCTCGATGCCTGGGATCCCGTTTGGGCACCGGTCGAAGCGGTCCTTCCCAAAGAGCTTGGCATCCCAGGAATACGCGGCGTCATCGGAGGTGACCATACGGATGCGTCCGTCGGCGACGCCCTGCCAGAGGACTTCCTGGGCAGTCCGGTCCCGAAGGGGGGGAGAACAGATCCACTTCACTCCATCCTCCCGCTCCAGCATCTCCTCGGTGAAAATGAGGTAGTGGGTACACGTCTCCGGCCGGATGTCCACGCCTTCGTCCGTGGCCTCTGTCAGGAGCTCCAGCCCGCCGGGACTTGCCAGGTGAACGATGAAGAACCGCCCATGGGTCTTCTTGGCGATCTCGATGATTCGCCGAATCGCTTCCGTCTCCACCTCGGGTGGTTTGCTCCGGGCATGGTAGATGGAGGCCGTCTTTCCCTCCTGGATAAGCCGTGGGACGTTGGCCTCGATGGCGTCGTTGGCCTCGGCGTGGAGCATGAGCATCCCTCCGGCCCCGGAGAGCCTGAGGGCGATGCGCTCCAGGTCCGGGTCCTCGATCAGGAGCCCATCGTCCCGGTAGGTCATGTAGCACTTGATGGTGGGGGCGCCGGCCCGGACCACCGTCTCGATCTCTGTCAGGGTTTCCTCGTCGGGCCGGGTGATGACGGGATGGACGCCGAAGTCCACCAGGGCTTTCCCCTCCGCCTCCCGTTGTTTGTCTTCCAGAGTCCTGGTCAGGGATCCGCCCGGAACCTGGTTGGAGAAGTCGATGACGGTGGTGGTTCCCCCGAAAGCCGCCGCCCGAGTCCCGGTGAAGTAGTCGTGAACGCTCACCGTTCCCATGAAGACGTCGTTGAAGTGAACGTGGGTGTCCACAC
>JASFRP010000339.1:0-4829 GCA_050114895.1 Gemmatimonadota bacterium | reverse complement strand
CGTTGCCGGACTGCTCCTTCCGCCGCTTGATCATGTAGTAGTTCATGATCAGCATGTTGTGCAGCACCATCCCACCGATGACCAGGACGATCAACCAGATATACACCTTCCGAATGAACCGGTTGATGGGGTTCTCGGTGATGGAGGTGGACTGGTGGTCGTAGGAGGCAGCGAATGCGGCGTTCGCTCCTTCGTGGCATTGAGCGCAGGTGGACACCACGTTCTGCGCCGAGACGGTGGAGGCCGGGTCCTCGGCGGGAAGGACCAGGTGGGCGGAGTGGCAGTCGACACAGGTGGCGGCTTGACCGTCTCCCCTTCGGGTCGCCCAGCCGTGGTAGGAGTCCAGGTAGGTACCCACGACTCCACCCTGGAGGCCGTATTTCGCGATGATGAGAGGGTCGTTGTGGCATTCCCCGCAGGTCTCGATGGCCTGCCGGGCCCCGGACACCTTCGCATCGGGATCGCTGGGGGACAGGATGAGATGCTCTCCGTGGCAATCCGTGCAGGTGGGGCTGTCGGTGACCCCCGCCTGGAGCGCCCGCCCATGGATGGATTGGTCATACTGGAGTTGGTGGTCCGGATGGCACTGGCCGCAGGTGGTGGCCACGTTCCTTGGATTGATCCGGGACTCTGGATCCGCGGCCCCCTTTACGGCATGTACGCTGTGGCAATCCGAACACGACGCGGCGGCGGCGATCCCCCTGCTTGTTCCTTCGCCGTGCACCGAGAGGGCGTACTGCTGGAAAGATTGGGGAAGGCGGACATACTGGTCCGTCAGGAGCCCAACCTCGCCGTGGCACTGGGCGCAGGTGTTCGGTAGCCGGACCTTGTGGGTCGCCGCCCGGGGATCGGAGCTGGGAAGGATGTCGTGAGTCCCGTGACACGTGCTGCAGTCAGGGGCACGTTCATTTCCCCGCGCCAGGGCATAACCGTGAAGGCTCTCCGCGAACTCCGCCTCGATTCCCGCATGGCATGGAGAACAGGTGGCCTTCGCGTTCTCCGGGTGGGGGAACTCCATGTTCTGGTGGCACGAGGAGCAAGACATCCCCAGGGGTCCGTGGACGGAGCCTGCCAACGACTCCTGGGTCACCACGTACCTCTCCGGATCCCCGGTGGCCTCGAACATGGCCGCCATGGAATGGCACATCAGGCATGGGTCATCGGCTCCCTGGGCCGCCCCCGGGTGAGGGAAGCTCAAGAAGACCAGGCCCATCCACATCATCCGCACATCTATCGCAAAGCGAAGGATACGCTTCATCAGTCCAACACCCCCGCCGCTCTTTCCCCCTCTCAGGCAGGGAAGGGGAGGGATCAAGAGGGCTCTATGTAAATTGCCACTGACCCATGGTCCTCCTGATCAACCTCCGGAGATGTGGCACAGGGTACACATGGCCTCGTTCCGGTCGCTGATGCTGGAGCCGTCGAAATCGGGACCGTGGGGACTCACCCCGAGACCCGATTGGGCCGAGTGACAGCGCAGACAATCGGTCTGCTGGTGACAAGAAACACAGCTCTCCAGATCCTGCCGTGCCGCAGGGGCGTGGCTTAGGATCCAGACGGTCTGATCGTTATGGTATGCCCCCCCGATGGCGCCTGCCGCATCCAGGCCGAGGCCGACGTGGCAGGTCCGGCAGAAGGCTTCCGCGTTGTGGCAGGAGCTACAATCGTTCACCCTGCCGTAGGCCTCCGGACCGTGTGAGGCCATGAAGTTGATGGGGTGGAAGGCCGGAGACCCCTGGCCTTCGTGACAGCTGGCGCAGGTCCCCTCGGTATGGCAGACGGAACAGTAATCCGGCGAGGATGCCGCCAGGCTCCGTTCACCCAGCCTCCGAACGAGTGGGATTCCGGCTTCGGGAATTCGGCCATTCTCCGGGCCGTGAGACCCGATTGCGCCGCCGGAACGTGGCAGGTTTGACACTGCTCCACCGCCTCCATGTGGCCCCCGGCCTGGGGTGCGTGGCAGCCCAGGCACGTCGTGGGTTCCGGGATGCTGATGAGGGAGAGATCCTCCCCACCACCCGGTACGTGGCAGGTGGTGCAGGCGAAGCCGTGGTCCTGGTGCTGGAAGGTCAGGTTGGAGGCTCTGGGGCTCTCCGGTGGAGCCCAGTCGATGCTCGGCGCCGTCGTACCATCGTGGCATGCCGCGCATGTGCTCGTTTCGGGGTAGGTACTGGCCCAGTCTCCGGTGGGCACCCCTGCGTGGCACGCAGTGCACTCCGAGAAGAAGACGGAATGGGTCTGATGGGGAAAATCGATCTGGGCTTCCAGTGCGGAGGAGGTCAGGAAGGCCCCCAGGATCATGGCCGGTCCGGCCAGAAGCAGGGCGCGTCTCATCGGTCACCCCCTCTCGCCATGCCGGGGTCACTCCCGATGGGGATCTCCAGGATGAAGTTTAGCCGGGCCTGGTTCAGGTCCAGAATCCTGGGTTGGTCGGACTCCTGGTGTTTGTAGAACATGGCGCTCGCCTGCAGGTTCGCGGTCCACAGGGGCATGGCCCCCTGGACTCCTCCTCCCATGACTCTGCCTGAGCCCACCCGAAACTCCGAGAAGGTCTCGAAGGCGGTCCCCCTGAGAGCCAGGTACTTCCCCGGCCCGAAGGTCCGCTGGAGGGACGCGTCCCCCCCACTCCGGCTGGATCCGTATCCCACATCCCGGCGGTACTCTCCGTCGAAGATCAAATCGTCGCGGATGGCGTACCGCCCCCCCGCGGCGAAGCGCCAGGCGTCATCGCGGATCGTCTGACTGCCCGGCAAGGCCTCGGTGTCGGTGTCTCCGTATTGCCGGTAGCTACCGTAGACCCGGGCCGAGACACGACCCGTGGAGCCCATCCAATCCAGGCGTCCCATGGTCTCGTTGAATCCCACCGGCGAAAACGCGCCCCAGATGGTCCAGAGGTCGAAGTAGGGCGTGTATTTCTTCACTTCCCCACTGGCCCTGAGCCCCGATCCCAACGGAACCGCCAGAGCGAGGCGCGCCAGGTTCGTGTTCTTGCTGGCCATATCGTACTTCAGCTCCACATCCATCGTGGCCCGTTTGACCAGGAGCCGCGCGTTCCCGGCGATGCGTTCGGAGTAGAGATTCGACGTGTTGGTGGTCGTCTCCCTCTGGTAGGTGAAGGAGGCGGTCAACATGGGCGACGGCCGCCACCGGGTGTGGAAGCCCATCAAGTAGGCGTCCTCCTTCGGGTTCAGCGGCTCGACGTTCCCGATGAGGTCGGTGTGGTGGAGTTGATTGAGCCCTCTTACCAGACTCATCCCGCCATAGACATTCAGGTCGAGTTGCGTCGGCAGCCGCAGTTGGAAGGATCCGCCGTCATAGTTGTAGAAGCCCAGAGCCGTGGATTCCCAGATTCGTCCCGCCTTCACCAGATAGTTGGAGCGGCGGTATTCCACGTAGGCGGTGAGGGCCTCCACCTCGCTGTCCATCCGAGGCCAGAAGGAGCCTTCGCCGTAGGGCTGCCGAAAACGCACGTGGGCGTAGCCCCGGAGGCCGGTGATCCCGGACCAGGCATTCAGCTCGAAATCCTGGAGGAAGGGAACCATCCCCACGTCGGAGCCGGAGCGGTAGAACCGGCACCACCCGTCCGCGCAGCTCACCCTGGTGCCGTCCTCCAATGTGCGTTGAGCCCCTTCACCCGGAACTGCTGCTGCCAGGACGCTGTCCTGGACGAGATCGCGGACCTGAAGGTAGCTGACGTAGGTGCGTGCCTTCCCATTCACTCCCACTCCCTGAGCTGCCGAGGGCGACGGCAGGAACAGGAGCCCGAGGAGGGCGAGGAGGAAAAGCTTCCGGTGGGTCATTTTAATCCTCGGGTCGAAACGGTCGGAAAGGGCGTCTCTGTCACTGACCCTGCTGTTTTGCGGGGGGGTGGGGGAACCGTGGGCGATCTTGTGGCTGCCATCCCTATGGTGTCTCCTGCCGACGATTCAGACTGTGCGCGCCTCTTCGGCACCCCTCGGGCAGCCGAGTCCATGAGGCACTTGGCCTCAGGTCTGGGCCACCCTGTCCACCGGCCCTCCCCCGAGCACCCGGGAATTCCTCCGTCGCGGGAGGAACTCCCGAGCCCGAGCCGGTCTCCGGTGGCTATCTCCCTGCCAAAGTACCGAGTTCCGGCTCGTGAAACACGTGTTTTGTTGTGCCAGAAGCATGCCACGATGACACCGGATCCCGGCCCCATCGTTCGGGAGCCGAGATCCGTCGGATTAGCGCCGTTGGTCTCGTCGGACCGGGAACCCGGGTCGCGCCACGAAGCTCACTCCTGGCCGGGGCCCCTCCGGTACCGGGACGACTCCCTCTTTCGCCGCTAGCCTGCTTCGGATGGCGCTCCCTTCTCCCCGTCCAGCCATGGTGGAAGGATCTTCACCAGAACCCAGAGGATGAAGACGGGGAGGACCAGGAGGAAGAGGGTCATGGCCAGCCCCTCCATCCCGAAGAGCTCGACCTTGTAGGTCGTCAGGCCTCGCAGGCTCTTGGAGAAGAGCTGCCCTCCTATGACCACATTCCACCGGATGCTGAAGATGCCGATCTGCACCAGGACCGCCGTTCCCAGATACAGCATTCGCCTGAGCTCTCCGGTGGTAGCCAGGAACCCTCCCTTCTTCAAAGCCGGGGAGACCAGGAGGAGAACGATGAGAGGGATCACGGTGCCGACGGTGATCTGGAGGACGATGAGGCTATTGAAGAGACGACCCTCCACCAGCTGGCTGAGAATGGTGATGGATTCCTCCGCTTCGTAGAGCCGGTGGATGAAGTCCAGCATCTCCAGGGAGAAGTCCACGATCATGGCATAGAAGAGGAACGAGGCGAGCTTGTCGGTGCAGAGCATGTCC
>JASFRP010000338.1:0-4842 GCA_050114895.1 Gemmatimonadota bacterium | reverse complement strand
CGGCCGAGATCAACTCTCTGCTCTCTGGAGCGAGCTTTTCACGGTAGAGGAGGGCGCCGAGAAACCTGCCGAGGAATTTGTTCGGATCGAATCGGGCGACGACTTCGGTTGGCCGTACTGCTATTATGACCCGGCCTCCGACGCCAAGGTCCTGGCGCCGGAGTATGGAGGGGACGGGTCCACGGTAGGACGCTGTGCGCGAATGAAGAGCCCTCTCGTCGATTTTCCAGCCCACTGGGCTCCCAATGACCTCGAGTTCTACACCAGCACCCAGTTCCCCCGGGAGTACCAGGGGGGTGCGTTCATCGCCTTCCACGGGTCGTGGAACCGAGCCCCCATGCCCCAGGCCGGATACAACGTCGCATTCGCTCCCTTCGAAGCAGGGACGCCAACGGGGAGCTGGAACGTCTTCGCCGACGGCTTCGCCGCGGGTGACATGAGTCCAAACGGCGCCGCCCACAGGCCCGTCGGTCTGGCTCAGGGTCCAGACGGATCCCTGTTCATCTCCGACAGTCAGGTGGGGAGGATCTGGCGGGTCATGTACGTGGGGAGATGATGTTGCGCCTCTCCTCCAAGGGATCCATGATTGGGCGAGGTCGCGGCGGTGGCCCCGGCCCCGCCATCTCAACCCTCACGCGACGCCACACCCACCATGAGGAAGCCCACTCCACCACCGACCCCCAGCCCAACCTTGTCGTCCACATGACAGGAGGATGGGCTCTGGGAAACGACGTGGTGGACACGCTCCACCACGGAGGAGCGGGGAAGGGCCGGGACGCCCGATTCCAGGAGCGCGTGTTCGCCCCATCGGAACGGGACGTGATCCGCTCCAGTCCCGATCCGGACCTGAGCTTCTGGGTCCACTGGGTGGGTAAGGAGGCCGTCTTCAAGAGCACCTCCAAGGTCCTGGGTACCCCTCCCGTCTTCCACCACCGTCTCTTTCGGGTGGCCTTTCCGGAAGAGGGCCTCAGGGGTCTGCTGGATCCCTCGTCTCCCCATGCCCCCCTCCCACTCCTGGGGAGGGGCAGCTACATGGATTTCCGGTTTCGGATCTCTGTCGAGAGGCGTGGCACCTGCATCCACGCGGTTTCCTGGATGGAGAGAGGGGAGCCAGGAGACCCTGAGATCTTCGCGGAATGCAGGGGATCAACGGCTGGCGCCGCAGGACCCTCCTCGGACCTCCAGGATCGGTTCTCCACCTCGGAGTGGGAGTGCGTCACCCACCGAGCCTCAGCCCTGACCCGCCTCGCCGCCCGGGAATCCCTGGCTTCATTTTGGGATGTCTCGGAAAAGCGGTTGGAGATCAGGTGTGGGCCCGGGCTTCCCGGGCGGAGGATTCCCTCCGTCTGGTTGGACGGCGAGGAGCTCCTGATGGATCTCACCCTCTCCCATCACGGCCGGTTCCTGGCCTGGGCGTTCCTGATGGTAGAGGGCTGAACGGGTTCAGAGTGGTGGACCAAATCCCCGGAGACGCTGGGGACCCGACAGGGTCCCCTAGCTACCGCTCCCGGGGTCGATACCGCAGGAGAACACTCAGGCCGTACCGCTTGAAGTAGGAATCTCCGATATCGGTCTCGGCCCGGTTCCAGCCAAGCCTGACCGCACCGTCAAGGTTGACCATGATGGGCCGCGCCAGCTCGAGATAGACCACCGAGGCGTTGTCCGCCTCCTCTCCGGGGACGAGACGAGCGAAGTCGGTCTTCGTGACGTACCGTTTGTCCGTGAGGTCTGCGAAGAGGGTCAGGCTCAAATCATGGGGCAGCGGAGCCGATGCCACTGCCCTCAGGCTCAGGGCATCGTACTCGGGCCGGCTGGAATTCGACCGGTTGACGGTCCCTTCCACCCCCAGCTCCACGTAGTAATTCGAGCGCAGAGTCCAGGTGGCCCCAACGGTCATGGTTCTGTCACGCCGGTGGGGGTCATCAGGGTCGAAGGTCCTCTGGTTCCCGTAACCCGAGAGGCCGAACCCCAGGTACGCCCTTACCCTCCGCTCCGCCCCCCAGGTCAGACCGGTCCATGTCACTCCGGTCTCCAGTCCGAGAGCCTTCCGGTTCAAGAGATTCAACTGAGGTGCCAGGGCCGTGGTGGGATAGTCCGCCACCTCTCCCATGAGCTGGGCGTCCACGTACGCCCCCCGCATGGGGAGCAGCCGGAGGCCAACCCCTCCACTCACAGTCCGGTAACCCGGTTGGATGAAGAGGGGCATGGGGGGTCGATCATTTACGGAGCGCCCATCGAACCCACCCTGAATCCAGAGATCACCCAGAGAGGTCAGCGTCTGCCGGTAGGTGATGTCCGCCTGGCCGACCCATTCCCGAGGCGCGTAGTCCCGCACTTTGAACCCCCATGCGGAGAACTGCCGGAGTCCGGCGTCTACCTGGAGGTCCAGGCTGCGTCCTGGCTGGTTGAAGAAGAGGAGGCCACCTCGAACCCCGAGCTCCCCCACAACAGAGGAAGCCCCCTCGGTGCTGTCCACCGCAGAAATCGTTACCTGGGTGAGGTTCCCCCGGTATCCCTCAGCCGAGAGTCCCCCGGTGAGGACCAGATCCTGCCATCGCACCTGAGCACGCACCGGCTGTGGGATGACAAGCCCAAGCGCCAGCAGGAGGGCCAGGCTGAACAGGATTGAGATCCGCCGCAGCTCTTTCATTCCCCACCCCCTCCCCCGGCCAGTGCGCGGAAGCGTTCCGCCTTTGCCCTGATCAGCTGTATCCTCTCCTCCAGCTCCGTCCGGAGCTCCTCCAACCGCTGGATGCGCTCCTCCAGCGTCATGGGGCGCGTCTCCACCGCCAGCGAGTCCGCACCGGGAGGGCGCTGTTCCGGGTCGGTGGGAGGGGTAATCTGAGACCCCGGCCTGCCCACAGGAAGCTGGGTATCACCATAGCGTTCCACTCCCGAGAGGAAGTCCGACACGAACCGGGACCTCCTCAGGTCCTGGCCAAGCTCCTCGAGTCGCTGGTCGATTCCCTCCAGGCGGGCCTCGTGCTGCTCTGCTCGGTAATCCAGTGTCGCCGCCTTCCGGCGAATATCGATGGGGAGATCGGTTGGGCTGATGGTGATGTCCCGCATGGGCTCCAGGACTGTCTCCGGATCCTCCTCGGCCAGAATCTCCAAGCGGCGATTGTTGACATCCTGGAGGATGGCGGCAAGAGCCGACCGTTCGGAATCGTCCCGAGCCGAATCCACCTCCGCCAGGAGCTCATCCACTCTCCGGCGCAGAGCCTGCAGAAGCGACGTGCGTGCATCCCGCAGCTCCTCCGCTTTCTCATCCACACGCTGCCGCTGCAGACGAAGGTCAGCCGAGAGCTGGAGGACCAGGTCATATCCCTGGTCCGTCCGCGCTTCGTCCCCGGCCGCCCGAGCCTCGTCCACGTCCTCCAGCGCCTGAGTGAGGCGACCCTCCAGAGCCTCCAATGCTCGGAAGGCCGCCTCATATTCAGCCTGGGCCTGCTGATATTCCGGCTCCAGGATCTGGATACTGGGGTCCTCCTGGCCGCTGGCCAGGGAGGAAAGAAGCAGAACGGAGCACACCCCCAGGGAGACCCCCCTTACGAGGGCCGCCAAGCCCCTGGCGCGGGCCCCGGGGTGTCCCAGGATGATCACCCTTCAATCCCGTACTTCTCGAGTTTGTAATAGAGCGCGCTGGGTTTGATCCCCAAGAGTCTGGCGGCCTCCGCCTTCACTCCCTTCGCCTGTTCGAGGGCTTTCCTCAGGAGGCGCTCCTCGATCCCCTCGACAGCCTGATTGAGATCCACCCCCTCCTTGGGAAAAGAGGCATCGATGAGCGTGGTATCGGGCCCCTGCTCGGTGGGAAGGAAGGGGAGGTCGTCTTCCTGGAGCAGGTCCCCTTCAGAGAGCACGAGGGCTCTCTCCATGACGTTCTCCAGCTCCCGGACGTTCCCAGGCCAGTCGTATTCCATGAGGCGCTCCAGGGCCTCCTCACTCAGCTGGGAGACGCAAGCATTCGTTCGCCCCCTTAATTTCTGGAGGAAGTGGATCGCCAGAACCGGGATGTCGGACCTTCGCTCCCGGAGCGGAGGAATGGTGATGGGGACCACGTGCAGACGATAGAAGAGATCCTCCCGGAAATCTCCTCCCTTCTGGAGCTCTGAAGCCGGCGTGTTGGTGGCAGCAATGATCCTCACATCCACCGGGATCGTCTCCTCCCCACCGACTCGCTCCAACTCTCTTTCCTGCAGGACCCGGAGGAGTCGAATCTGGGTGGTGTGACTGATAGTGGCGATCTCGTCCAGGAAGAGCGTGCCCCCGTCCGCCAGCTCGAACCGCCCACGCCGCTGCCGTTCGGCACCGGTGAAGGCCCCTTTCTCGTGGCCGAACAACTCCGAATCCAGGAGGCCCTCCGTGAGGGCTCCGCAGTTCACCCGAATGAACGGGCCGTCCCGCCGCGGCGACCCCGCGTGGATCGCTCTTGCTACCAGCTCCTTGCCCGTGCCCGACTCTCCGTAGATCATCACGGTGGAGTCGCTCCGAGCCACTCTCTCGACCCAGCGGAACACTTCTCGCATCTGGGGAGACTCACCCACGATCTCACCGTAGCGGGCCTCCGCCTCTTCCCTGAGGTAGGTGTTTTCCACCCTGAGAGCGACATTCTCCCTCCTGAGACGAAGGCGCTCTGCACGCTCGTTCAGGAGCCGATCGATCTTTACCCCGAACTCCTCCGAGGAGAACGGTTTCGTGATGAAGTCGGCCGCCCCGAGCTTCATGGCTTCCACGGCCTTTTCGATGGTGCCGTACGCCGTGATGACCAGGACCTCCGTTTCGGGGAATCGCTCACGAACCGCTTCCAGAACCTGGATCCCATCCATCTTGGCCATCTTAAGG
>JASFRP010000337.1:0-4845 GCA_050114895.1 Gemmatimonadota bacterium | reverse complement strand
CCTGGGCCAAGGCAGTGGCCTTTGCCCTGGACAAGCCCCTCGTTTCCGTTCATCACATGGAGGGGCACCTGTTTGCCCCTTCCCTGGAGGACCCCGAGGCCGAGCCGCCCTTCGTGGGTCTCCTGGTATCCGGCGGGCATACGCTTCTCCTTCATGCGCCCAGGTGGGGGGACTACGTGCTCCTGGGAGAAACCCGGGACGACGCCGCCGGGGAGGCGTTCGACAAGGTGGCCAAGCTGCTGGATCTCTCGTATCCCGGAGGCCCCGCCATCCAAGCCCTCGCCGAGATGGGGGATCCTGCTCGCCACACCCTCCCCCGCCCGATGCTGAAGGGGAATCAAGCCCCGGAAGACCCCGACTACTACGATTTCTCTTTCAGCGGCTTGAAAACCGCCACCGCCACTCTCGTGGCTACTCTCCACGAGGACCGATCTTTCGAGGAGGAGCGCCAGCATGTGGCGGCGGCGTTCCAGGACGCGGTCGTCGACGTCCTGGCCAGCAAGGCCCTTCGAGCGGTAGAGGAGACCGGATGCCGGAGGGTACTCCTGGGGGGCGGTGTCTCGGCAAACCGGCGCCTGAAATCAGAAATCGAAGGTCGTCTCGGTCCGGAAGGACGTCTGTTCCACGCGTCTCCCCGGCTCTCCCTGGACAACGGGGCCATGGTGGCCAGGGCGGCGCAGTTTCGACTGGAAAAGGGAGAGACGGCTCCCCCTGACATCTCTGCGGACGCGAACCTGCCTTTCCCGAATCTGGTGCGAAGAAGACCGGACCCGCCGGGAAAGAGCTGATTCCCCCGCCACTGCCTTCGGAGATCTCGGCCCTTGTATCCAGACCTCTTCAGGTTTCCGGAGTGGTTCCCCCTGATGGGGGGGGAGCCCGTCACCTCCTTCGGGGCGATGATGGTCCTGGCGTTCTTCTCCTCCGGCCTCGTCCTCAGAAACGGGATGGAGCGGGAAGGGCTGGACCCGAATCTGAGCTGGGACATCGTCCTCGCGGCCGTGCTGGGGGGGATCCTGGGCGCGAGGACATACTACATTCTCCTGAACTTCCCTCGTCTCCTTGACGATCCCGTGGGAGCGATCTTCTCCCGGGGCGGGCTGGTCTGGTATGGGGGATTCCTGGGAGGGGCCGGGTTGGTAATCTGGTTCATCCGGAGGAAACGGCTCCCCCTCCCCTCTGTCGCAGATGCGGTGGCTCCGGCCATGGCGCTGGGATATGCCGTGGGCCGGGTCGGTTGCTTCCTCGTGGGGGATGACTGGGGACGACCGACGGCCTCATGGGTGGGCGTACGGTTCCCTCATGGGGCTCCACCCAGCCGCGTGGGAATCATCGAGACGGAGTTCGGAATCCACGTCGATCCGGACCTCGTTGCCCGCTTCGGAGACGTGGTCCCGGTACATCCCACGCAGCTGTACGAAGTCGGTCTCTCGTTGGGCATCTTCGCACTCCTTCTCTTCATCCGGAGAGGGGCACGGGCTCCGGGATGGCTCTTCATGGTCTGGCTCGCCCTGGCGGGAGGAGAGCGCTTCCTGATAGAGTTCTTTCGGGCCAAGGACGACCGATTCTTCGGCATCCTCACTCTGGCGCAGGGCATCAGCGTTCTTCTGATTATCGTCGGAATCCTCGGCACCCGCAGACTTGGGAAGGCCGGTCCAAGATCACCTCGGACCACGGGCGAAGCTTGAGGCACGCATGGAACTGACCCTCCTCCACGCGTCTGACATCCACTTCGGCAAACACTTCGATTCCGAAGCGGCGGATGCGTTTCTCCAATTCCTCCAGGCTCTCGGCCCTGACCTCCTGGTGATCTCGGGAGATTTCACGCAACGGGCCAAGGTGAAGGAGTACGAGGAGGCGAGCGCCTTCCTCAAGAACCTCCCGCCGATTCCCGTGGTCGTGACCCCCGGGAATCACGACGTACCCCTCTACCGGGTCTGGGAACGGCTCTTCGCGCCCCACCGGAACTACCGAACCCACATTTCCAGGGAGCTGGACACGGTGACACGCGTCCCGGGAGCCGTCGTGGTCTCCCTGGACAGCACGGCGCCCCTCACAGCAGTGGTGAACGGCCGGATCAGGGATTCCCAGCTGCGTTTTGCCGCGCGGGCTTTCGAAGGAGCGGAAGCGGAGGAGCTCCGGGTGCTGGTGGCCCACCACAACCTGGCCAGGGCTCCGGACTACGCGCCCGAGCAGGTCCTCCCGGGACATCGGCGGTATCTGGCAGCCTTCTCCAGGATGGGGGTGGATCTGATCCTCGGTGGCCATCTCCATCGCTCGTATCTCGCCTCCTCTCTGGATGTGTTCCCCCAGCCGGCCGGGGTTCCCGCCATGACCATTGTTCACACCGGCACCACGACGTCCAGGCGGGGGCGCGCTAGGGAACGGGGTCAGAACTCACTCAACCTGATCCGGGTATCCAACAACGAGATCACGGTCGCACCCCACCACCTCGAACGGGAATCCGGGGCGTTCCGGCCGTCGGGGAGCTATTCCTGGCCCAGAAAGGGAGCACGGCGAGAATGAGCCCATTCTATCGCAGGACGACCCCCGGACTCCGGGAGAACCTGGGTGCGGCGGTAGTGGCTGCCGGGCTGGCCGTGGGGGTGGCATCCGTCTCCTTCTACCTCGTCCGAACCTTCCTCGCCCGGGAGCCCTTGGAACCTCTCCCTCGCCCTGCGGCAGATGAGGGAAGGGAGGACGGGCAGGCCGATGCGGCCTCCCGCCCCGTGCCAGAGGGGTAGGATGAGAAGATCGCCGGCCCTCCTCCTGTCCTTCGGCCTGGTGTTCCTGCCGGGCTGGGGACAGCGTCCGCTCCGAGGGCAGGGGATGCTGGAGGAGGTCACTCAGCTCCGGTTCCAGGGCAATCACCAATTCCCCGACAAGGTCCTGGCCAATGCCATCATCACCAGAGAAACGGAATGCAGGTCCACCGTTCTCCTCCCCTTTTGTTGGGTGGGTGCAGAATTCTCAAAGGACCCGTACTACTTCCATCCCAGGGAGTTCGTGCGGGACCTGGCCCGCATTCGGCTGTTTTACTACCAGAGAGGGTACCGGGAGGTCGTCGTAGACACGATCGTGGCTCGCCCCTCGGAACAGGAGGTGAAGATCACCTTCCGGATCCAGGAGGGGAATCCGGTGAGGGTGGTGGAGATGGGATATACAGGGCTGGAAGAGGTCTCGGACAGCTCCATCCTGGAGGACCTTCCGGTGCGAGTCGGGGATCCCCTCAACGCGCTTGTGCTCGAGGCGTCCCGGGACAGCCTCACGACCCGCCTCCGGGACCGGGGCTTCGCTCATGCCGACGTCCTCCTGAACTACCGCATCCCACGGGAGTCACCCCTCGAGGCCCAGGTGACGTTCGACCTGTATCCCGGGCCCGAAACCCGGTTGGGGACCATCTCGGTCGTAGGGAACTCCATGGTCTCCGAGACCGTGGTCCGTCGGATGCTGCCCTTCCGTGAGGGAAGACTCTTCGATGCGGAGGCGCTCCTGGAAGGCCAGAGGAACCTCTACAACCTTGACATCTTCACCCGGGCCAACGTGATCCCGGACCTGAACAACCAGCCGGATAGCGTCATTCCACTTCGGGTGGAGGTGGCCGAGGGAGACATGCATCGGGTGAGGGCCGGGGCCGGCTTCAGTGGAGCGGACTGCGTGAATACGGAGGCCCGGTGGGTGAGCAGGAACTTCTTCGGAGGAGCCCGAAGACTCCAGGTCACCGGCAGGGTCTCCCACCTTCTCACCCCGTTTCTTCAGGAATCCTTTTGCAAGCAGGCCGGAACCGGAGCCTACGGCGAGCTCAACTGGCTCCTCTCCGCCGACTTTAACCAGCCGTGGCTCTTCTCTCCCCGGAACTCCTGGAGCGCGAGCATCTTCGGGGAGCGACAGTCCCTCCCCGACATCTTCATCCGCCAGGCGTTGGGAGTGAGCCTCGCCGTCAGCCACACCTTCACGGTGGCCACTCCCATCACCTTTTCCTTCCGGCCCCAGCTCTCCAGCCTGGACGCGGCTGACGTCTTCCTTTGCTCCAATTACCTCGTTTGCACTCCGGAGGATATCCGGATTCTCCAGGATCCGAACTGGATCTCCCCCCTCGGTGTCAGGCTCTCCCAGGACCGCCGGAACCAGGTCCTCAGCCCCACCCGAGGGTACGCGGCATTCGTGGACCTGGAGTACGCTTCCGGGTGGACGGGGTCGGACTTCGGCTACCTCCGAGGATTGGGCCAGGGGAGCTGGTACAAGCAGGCGCCGTCCGGATGGATCTTCGCTACCCGAATACGGGGTGGGTGGGTGAGGAGTGGTGCATTCCACGGACCTCTCTCCCCAGGTGCCTCGGGGGACATCGTCCATCCCGAGAAGCGTCTCTATGCCGGGGGCTCCAATAGTGTCCGGGGTTTTGCCCAGAATCGCCTGGGCCCCAAGGTCCTCTATCTCCAGGGGGTGGAGGCACTTCTCGATCCCCAGAACGGGGTCGGATCGGAGATCTGCACTCCGGAAGAGATCAACGATCTCACCTGCGACGCGGGGTTCCTGCCCGACGACGACTTTGCCGCCCGCCCCACTGGGGGAACGTCCATGCTGGAGGGCAGCGTGGAGCTCCGGTTTCCTTTCCTGGGGCAGCTATGGGAGGGAGCCACATTCCTTGATTTCGGGCAGGTGTGGGAGGAAGACCTGGGTGTGGACCTGAGGGACCTGGAGTTCACCCCGGGCCTGGGGATTCGGTACTTCAGCCCCATCGGGCCCATCCGGGTGGATCTGGCCTACCGGTTCAGCGGTGGGGAGGACCTCCAGGTGGTGACCTCCAAGGTCCGCCCCTTCGACCGGGCTCGAGGAGACGAGGAGCGG
>JASFRP010000336.1:0-4846 GCA_050114895.1 Gemmatimonadota bacterium | reverse complement strand
GTTCCTCCTGGTGGGGGTTCTCTGGGGGGGCGCGATCCTGGGATTGAGCTGGAAGGGGAGCCGCCTCGGGTTCCCGGGGCGTCTGGCCCTCGCTGTCCTGGCCGGGGGGTGGGCGCTGGTGGCCGCGCTGGCGGGAACGCTCCTCCTGGGAGCCTGGCTGTTCACGGACCACTCCTTCTGGTACCGGAACCTGAACCTGCTGCAGGTCAATCCCCTCTTCCTCCCTTCCGTCCTTGCCTTCGTTCTCTTCCTCTTCCGGGGGACCTATCCCCGCTGGGCCCGGATGATCGCTGTTCTCCTGGGGATGATCGCCGGAGTGGGTCTCCTGGTGTACATCTTCCCTATGGCTAGCCAGGCCAACGGGGAGATACTGGCTCTCACCCTCCCCCTGAACGGTGCCCTGGCTTTGGGGAGCGTCTGGCTTCACTCCCGCCCGCCAGTGTCCCATCCGACCCCGTCGAGCCATGAGAAAGAGCCGAGGAGCGGGGGCGGGAAGGGTTGAGAGGGGGGGCCTGCTCCTTGCCCTCCTCTCCGCCATCCTCCTGATCCTCGCCCAGCCCCCTTTTCGCCTCCTCCTCCTTCCCTTTGTTGCCCTCACGCCCCTGGCGACCGCCTTGGGGGCGTTGGCTCCCGGGCGCGCCTCGGGGCGCGCCGCCGCCCAACTGGGACTCGCCTTCGGGGCTGTGCACTGGGGAATCCTGCTGGTCTGGGTCCCGCTGGTGGTGGGGCCTCGGTTTCCCTGGGCCTACCCCGGCTACGGCGTTCAGCTCAGCCTGCTGGGGGGCCTCGCGGCACTCATGGGATGGGCCACCCACTCAATGAACCGAGGCGCCGGGGTGCCACTGCCCCTGGCGTTCTCGCTGGCCTGGGTCTCCATGGAGTGGCTGAAGGCCCACTTCCCCCTGGGCCTCTCCTTTCCCTGGCTGAGCCTGGGCATTCCCCTCACCTCCTGGCCCCGGCTGCTGGGGCTGGCGGAGTGGACAGGAGAAGGGGGCGTGTCCTTCTGGCTGGCTGCGGTAAACGGCCTCCTGGCGTCGGCCGTGCTCGCAGCAACGGATGGGCGCGTGGGCTCGAAGGCCCTCGGCCGCCCGGCTCGGCTCGTCCTTCTCGCCGGCGGAGTGGGACTGGTCCCTGCCATCCTTGGGGTGCTGCGGGCGAGCGGCCTCCCCTTGAGGGCGGGCCCGACGGTGGCCGTGGTGGGAACCCACGTGCCGAGGGCACTCAGGCTCAGACCCGCGGAATCGTCGGAGGAGGCGCTGGCCCAGGCACGGGAGACCCTTCGAGCCCTCCCTCCGGGATCGGCAGACCTCGTGATTCTCCCGGAGGCCACGGTGGCGGTGCCCCTGGACCAACCCGAGAGTGAAGGGTATCTGAACGAAATCGGGGAGATGGCCAGAGCGGTGGAAACGCCGATTCTCCTGGGGGCGCTGGGTACGGGGTCGCCGAAGGCCCTGACGAATTCGGCTTTCCTGGTGGGCCTCGACGGGTCCCTCGAGGCACGATACGACAAGGTCCGGCTGGTTCCCGGAATGGAATGGGGGGAGTTGGTACCCGGCCGCCCGGGGGCCCCCATGGGGGTGAACGGGCTTACCTTCGGCCCACTGATCTGTTACGAATCCCTCTTCGGAGGGCTGGCCAGGGCACAGAAGCGCGCAGGGGCGAAGGTGTTGGTGAACCTGAGCAGCGACGTCTGGTTCGGAGAGGGCGTCAGGGGGTTGTCTGCCATCTTCCTTCATCAGCACGCTGCCCACATGGTCATGAGGGCGGTGGAGAACCGAATGGCGGTGGCCCGGGCGGCCAACGGAGGGTTCTCCACCCTCCTGGACCCCTCGGGAAGAGCTGTGTCCGGGGTCGTCCCCCCAACGGGCGGGCTTGCCGTGGCCTCCGTCCCCGTAATGGACGGGCTCACCCTCTTTTCCCGGACCGGTGACCTGGTGGGCTCGGGGGCCACGCTTTTCTGCGCCCTGGTGCTCGGGTCCCTGGCACTCCGGCCCAAGGGGGGGAGGGACCGCTCTGAGCGCAGGAGGGACGCAGAGAGGGCCGGGCGCTGACCAGTGCACAGGTGTGCAGGGGTGCGCTTGAACTCAATCCGGCCCCTTTCTATATTTCTTGGTCTATTACGGGCCCTCCGGGCCCGTTCATCATTAGGATCCGGAGAGGGACATGAAGGACGGAATTCACCCCGATTACATGCCGTCGACGATCATTTGCGCATGCGGGAATCGCATCCAAACGATGTCCACGCAGGAAGAGATCCACGTGGAGATCTGTGCCGTCTGCCATCCATTCTACACGGGAAAGCAGAAGCTGGTGGATACGGCCGGGCGAGTGGACCGATTCAAGAGGAAATACGAGCAGGTCTCGAAGTGATCTGGACGGCCGGGACGAGCCCGGCCGAGATGGACGGATTCTTCTTTTCGGTGCTCCCACCCTACTCGGGGTTCCCGCTCCCGGCGGAATCGCCCTGAACCCGATGAAAAGCTCCACGATAGACCCCCGGCTGGCCCAGCGCCTATCCGAGGCCGAGACTCGCCTGGCCGAGGTGGATCAGGCCCTTTCCGATCCCGCGATCTCCGGGGATCCGGAACAGCTCCGGACGCTGGGTCAGGAGAGGGCCGACCTGGATCCCCTCGTCCGTCTCGGACGAGAGCTTCTGCGCGTCCGCGACGCCGTCGAAGAGACGTCGCTCCTCGCCCGGGACTCCGACGACCCGGAGCTGCGGGCACTGGCGGAGGAGGAGGTGGAAGACCTTCGAGAGAAGCTGGACACCCTGGTTCACGATGCCCGGGAGCTGCTGATCCCGTCGGACCCACTGGAAGATCGTCCCGCCGTGGTGGAGATCCGAGCGGGAACCGGGGGGGACGAGGCGGGGCTGTTCGCGGCGGACCTCTTCCGGATGTATCGGCGTCTCGCCGAGCGGAAGGGCTGGGCCGTGGAGCTCATCAGCCTCTCGGAGGGAATTCCCGGGTCCTTGAAGGAGGTCATCTTCCTGGTGCATGGGCGGGGGGTGTACGGTCGGCTCCGGTACGAGTCGGGAGTCCATCGCGTCCAGCGGGTCCCCCAGACGGAGAGCCAAGGCCGAATTCACACCTCTGCCGCTACCGTGGCTGTCCTGCCGGAGGCCGAGGAGGTGGATCTCGAGATCGATCCCGCAGACCTGCGCGTCGACGTCTTTCGCTCCTCGGGGCCGGGTGGCCAATCGGTGAACACCACGGATTCCGCCGTGCGGATTACCCATCTCCCCAGCGGGCTCGTGGTGAGCTGCCAGGATGAGAAGTCCCAGCACAAGAACAAGGCCAAGGCCTTGAAGGTCCTTCGAAGCCGCCTGCTGGACCAGAAGATCGCCGAGCAGGAGGCGAAGAGAGCCCTGGAGCGCAGGATGCAGGTGGGTACGGGGGATCGGTCGGCGAAGATCCGCACGTACAACTTTCCCCAGAACCGGGTGACGGACCACCGGATCGGCCTCACCCTACATCGGCTGGAAGACATTCTCGACGGAGATCTCGAGGAGGTCATCGCTGCCCTCAGAATGGCCAAAGAGGAAGAGCGGCTGGAAGCGACGGAGGAGTGAGGGGGGTGGTGCCGGATGGGAGGCCAGAGGGGGGCGGGGATCCACCGCCCATGGGGGAGGGCCTCGGGGTGCCCCGGAACGTTCACCTTCCGGGCCCTGGGGAGCCCTGGACACCCATTCGCCTCACCCGTTGGAGCGGCGAATACCTGGAGGAGAAGGGTGTCCAGGGGGGCCGGTTGGACGCCGAGCTTCTCCTCGCCCACGTGCTCGGATTGAAGCGCCTGGACCTCTACCTGCAGTTCGATCGGCCCCTGCAACCCCGGGAGCTGGACACGTTCAAGGCCCTCCTGAGACGCCGGACCGCGAGGGAACCGCTCCAGTACATCCTCGGTACCGCGCCGTTTCGTGAGCTGGATCTCCTCTCCGACTCCAGGGCGCTGATCCCACGACCGGAGACGGAAGTCCTGGTGGGAGAGGTCTTGGCCTGGGCTCGTGAAACCGGGATCGGTCTGGAGCCGGGCTTCCAGGACGAAGAAGGCGCGACCCCCCTTCCGAGGGTGCTGAACGGTGTGGAGATTGGCACGGGGACCGGCGCCATTGCCCTCTCTTTGCTGAAGGAGGGGCCCTTCTCCCGGATCGTGGCCACCGATTCTTCATCCGAAGCCCTGGCCCTCGCCCGTGAGAATGCGAACCGGTCGGGTCTCACGGCATTTCTCGAGCTTCGGGAGGGGTCTCTCTTCGAACCGCTGGCGTCTGGAGAGCGGTTCCACCTGGTCGTTTCCAATCCGCCCTATATCCCCGAGGGGGAAAGGGACCGGCTCGCGCCGGAGGTGAGGGACTGGGAACCCCACTGTGCACTCTTCGCCGGGACGGAAGGCCTGGACTTCCTCATTCCTCTGGTGGAGGGCGCCCTGGGATTCCTGGTGCCGGGGGGGCTTCTCGCCCTGGAGGTGGGGGCGGGACAGGCCGGGAGGGTGGCTCGGGCCATGGACGAAACCGGAGGCTTCAGGGAGATCCGAGTTCGTCCCGACCTGGCGGGCCGGGAACGGGTGGTCCTGGGGGTAGCCTGAGCAAGCCGAATTACGGATCTTTACTGGGTAAAACGAAAGGGTATCGATGCAAGAGATTCTCGACATGGCGGAGCGGCTGGGCCAATCCCTGGCCCGGACCGATGAGTACCAGGCCCTGAAGCGGGCCATCGAGGCTTCTGGTGATGACAGGGATCTGGCGGAGCTTCAGAGTGAAATCCAGGGGCTGGAGCAGGAGATGGAATCCCAGCTTCGAGGCGGAAAACAGCCGACCGAAGAGCAGGCCAAGGAATACGAGGCTTTCTAC
>JASFRP010000335.1:0-4847 GCA_050114895.1 Gemmatimonadota bacterium | reverse complement strand
AGGTGGCCGGACTCTTGAAGTCGAGACCCGAGAACCTTACCGGGCGTCTGGCCCAGCTACTGGATGAGAAGGACGCGCTGGAGAGCCTCCTGGAGGATCTCAGGAAGGGTGGTGGCGCCGGTGAGGAGATCCTGGTTCACGAGCACCTCGAGAGGGATTGGGGAGCGGTGGAGTTCAAGGCCGTCCGGCTGAAAGCCCGTAATCCGGACGATGTCCGGGCGTGGGGCGACGGATACCGGGAGGGAGGTCCCCGTCGTGTGGCCCTCGTGGTGGCGGACTTCCCGGAGGGCAAACCCTCTCTTTTCGGCTTCGTCTCGGATGATCTCATCGTCCGTGGGGTGCGGGCCGACATGCTTGTCAGGGAGGTGGCGTCGCTGGTGGGTGGAAAGGGAGGGGGGCGGCCCCACATGGCCCAGGCGGGAATCGGGGAGCCCGAAGGCGTGGACAGCGCATTGGGCGCAGGGACCGGGATCCTCCGCGGTCTCCTGGACGCGACGTCCTGAAGGGGAGGAGATGAGCATCACCACGATGGAGAGTTGGCTGAGGTCGCGAGTGCCCGGCATTCCATCCGAGTTCCTCCCCCACCTTCTCGGCTTCGGCCGGGCCGAGGCCCCCACGGCCGGGGGACTGGAGGCAATGGGGAAGGAGGCCATAGCCGGAGCCCTGGAGAGACCCGGAAGGGACCGAGAGGCGGCTTTTGCCCTTCTTGCCGGAGATGCATTCTTGACCTACGCCTGCGAGGAGTCGGCGGAGGATGACGGAGATGTGGGGGGGGCTCTGATGGGCATCATCAACCGCTTGGGATCCATACTCCCTTGAGCTCCGAAGATCCTCGGGAATTCGCGGACCTGCACAGTCACCTGGTTCCGGGCGTGGACGACGGAGCCCGGACGCTGGAGGAGGCGCTGGAGGGGGTCGGACGTCTCTGGGATGCTGGGGTCCGGAAGATCGTCACCACACCACACCTCGACGGCTCACTCACTCAGACCCCGTCCGAGCTGGATCTTCGCCTGGAGGAGATCGATGCCGGGTGGTTGGGCCTGGCCAAGGCCAGTCGCCAGGCTTTTCCCGGGCTCGAGCTCCTGCGTGGCCACGAAGTCATGCTGGACGTCCCCGACCCGATCCTCACGGACCCCAGGGTGTGGTTGGGTGGAACCTCTCATGTCCTGGTCGAATGGCCGCGCCTTCAGGTTCCGCCGGCCACGACCCTCGTACTATCGAGGCTCCTGGACCAGGGTGTGAAGATCGTCCTGGCGCATCCCGAGCGGTACCGCGGGTTCGATCCGGAGCTGAATCTGGCGGGGGAGTGGCGGAAGCTGGGGGCCCTCCTTCAGGTGAACTATGGGTCTCTGCTGGGGCGATACGGCGATGCACCCCGGAAGCGGGCCGTAACCTTCCTCGAGCGAGGGTGGGTCGACCTGTTCTCCACCGACTTCCACGGACGACCCCATCTCCCGCTTTACATCGAAGAAGCGGGGGAGGCGATGGAAGCGCTCGGGGGTAGCGAGCAGTTCGATATCCTGGCCAGGTGGAATCCGGCTCGTCTGCTGGAGGGGGGAGAGCTCCTCCCGGCTGCCCCCCTGGCCGCCAAGCCAGGCTTGCGCGAGAAGGTCCTGAATTTCTTCAAGAGGAAACGCCAGGGGCTTTGAACTCATGACCGGTAAGAGCTCTGTTCACCAGGTGCTGGAGGACCTGAGCCGGCTGGCCCAGGAAACGAATCGGTCTCTCGGGGATGAGGTAGCGGGCGTGGCAAGGCTAACGCAGGAGACTCTCCAGGCGGGCGGGCGTCTCTTCTTCTGCGGGAATGGTGGTTCGGCGGCAGACGCCCAGCACCTGGCGGCAGAGTATGTCGTCCGCTTCACACGGAACCGACCGGCCCTCCCTGCAATGGCTCTCACCACCGACACGTCTGTCCTGACCGCCGGTGGGAATGATTTTGGCTTCGACGCGATCTTCGCTCGCCAGTTGGAAGCCGTGGCGCGGGAGGGAGACCTCCTCTTCCTTCACTCCACGAGTGGGGAATCGGAGAACCTGATCCGGGCCGCGGAGGCCGGACGCCGACTCGGGATGACGACGGTGGCCTTTCTGGCGAAGGGAGGTGGTCGATTGCGGGGCCTTGTGGACAGGGCCCTGGTGGTTCCAACTGATTCAACGGCCCGCGCCCAGGAGATCCACCTGGCTCTGGGGCATGCGATCTGCCAGGTCGTGGAGGAGGGCTTGTGGGGCCAAGGCGCCGGCCCCGCCGGGAAGCCCGAGGAGTGATCCGGTGAAGGAATCGGTGCTGGCGATGCTGGAGGAGGGAAGAGTCAGGGAAAAGGAGCAGACCCTCTTCTACAGACGGTTGGCGTCGGAGGCGGAGCTCAGGGGCGATGCCGAGCTTGCCGAGCGCCTGAACGCCCTTCACGCGGACGAACAGCACCACCTCTCCCGCCTGACGGCCCGACTCCTGGAACTCGGGGGTAAACCTGCAAAGATGGCTATATCCCACTTCGATTCACCAGCTCTCGGCGACTGGGAGGCGGTGGCTCGATCCCGTGAAGAGCGGGAGGTGGACTGGTATCGAGGGGTGCTGGAGAGGGGGCTGGATGCGGCCAGCGAGGTGCTGATCCGTGAGATCCTGGAATCCGAGGAACATCACGCTCGGGAGCTGGGCGGTAAGTGGATGTCCGCCTGAGGAGAGGAGTCACCGGGATTTGAGGAACGAGCCATGAACGGATTGTTGGATCTGAACGGGAAGACCGCCGTCGTCACTGGAGGGTCCCGGGGGGTGGGAAGGGCGACTTCCCTCCTCCTGGCTGAGGCTGGTGCCTCGGTGGGGATCGGGTACCGCAGCCGTGAGGGGGAGGCCCAGGAGACCATCCGGGCCATGGAGGCGTTCGGCGTCCGGGCGTGGGCTCAGGCCGGGGACCTGGGGAATCCCCAGGAGGCCAAGGCCCTGTTCGAACGGGCTGATGAGGAGTTTGGGGGACTGGACTTCTTCGTGGGGAACCACGGGATCTGGCTTCCGGACGACGTCCCCATCTCGGAGATGTCCGATGCCCAGTGGCGGGCCACCATGGACGCGAACCTGGACTCCATCTTCTATACCACAAGAGAGGCAGCAAAGCGGATCCGGGATGACGGGAGGATCGTTCTCGTGAGCTCCACGGCCGGCCAGAGGGGCGAAGCCTTCCACGTGGACTACGCAGCCAGCAAAGGGGCACTGATTTCCATGGTGAAGGGGCTGTGTGTGGAGTTGGGGGCCAGGGGAATCACGGTGAACTGTGTGGCCCCGGGGTGGATCGACACGGAGATGGCTCGCCCTGCCTACGGGGAAGGCCGCCGGGAGGCCATTGCCGCCTCGATCCCAATCGGGCGGATCCCGCCCCCGGAAGACATCGCCGGGCCCATCGTCTTCCTCTGCTCCGGTCTGGCCCGGCATATCACAGGAGAGACCCTCAATGTGAACGGAGGGGCGGTTCTTGTCGGATGAAGGAAGCTGAGCTCCATCCACCTGGTTATGTGCGGTGGGCCGCCCGGACCCTGGAGGACGCGGGTTACGAGACCTGGGCGGTGGGAGGAGCCATCCGGAATACGCTTCTGGGGGTCCCCTCGGGTGACTGGGATCTGGCCACCCGGGCTCGACCGGAGGTGGTTCGGGGCCTCTTCCGGAAGACCGTGCCTGTGGGGATCGAGCACGGAACCGTGGGTGTGCTGACGAGGGGCGGCACCCTTCTGGAAGTCACCACCTTCCGAAGAGATATCGAGACGTTCGGGCGGAAGGCCGTAGTGGAGTTTGCCGAAACGGTGGAGGAGGACCTGTCCCGTCGGGACTTCACGGTGAACGCCATCGCCTGGCATCCCCTGACCGGCAGGGTCCTCGACCCCTTTGGAGGCGAGAGAGACCTGCGCCAGAGGGTCATCAGAACGGTGGGAGATCCCCGGGAACGCTTCTCGGAGGACTACTTGCGTGTTCTCCGGGGCCTTCGGTTCTCCGGGCGCTTCAGGTTTCTCATCGAGGAGGCCACCTGGGACGCCCTCGTCGCTTCCACCCAACACCTGGAGATCCTATCCCCGGAGCGGGTCCGGGAGGAACTGATGAAGGTCCTCTCGGGCGACCCGAGGCCGTCCGGGGCACTCTCTCTCTATGGCGTATCCGGGGTCCTTCAAACCCTCTACCCGGAGGTGGCAGCCGCGAGAGGATGCCGGAGGAAAGACCGGGACGAGGACCTCTGGACCCACACCCTCCTCCTCATGGATGCCTTGCCTCAAACGCGTCCCGCCCTGCGTCTCGCAGCCTTCTTTCATGGCGTCGGCGCTCCGGAGTCTGCTCCTGATGAGGAGGGACGTGGCGCGGCTGAAGTGGATCCGCAGGTTAGAGCCAGGGAGCGGGCGGCGGCCGTCATGTTCCGACTCCGCTTCTCCAATGCCGAGATCAGGATGGTCACGGAGTTGATCCAGGCCGGCCTCGAGGCGCCCATGGGGCTCGAGGACGCACCGGGGGTTCGCCGGTGGCTCCACCGTGCCGATCCGGACCACCTCCCCTCCCTGGCTCGTCTATGGGTCGCCAAGGCACGACTGGATCACCGTCGTTGGGGGGTGGAATACCGACCTCTGGTGGACCTCCTTCGCCGCTTGAGGGCCGAGGTGCGTTCCGGAGCACCTCTTCGCTCCACCGATCTGGCCCTGGATGGTCGGGATCTCATCTCACTGGGGTTGAAGCCCGGGCCGCGGTTCAGCGAAATCCTCGGGAGCCTAATGGGGCTTGTTCTGGATGAGCCTCATCTCAACCGCTCGGATCTCCTCCGGGAGGTGGTGGTGGGTTGGCTGGCGGAAGGGAGCGATGGGGGAAGATGACGGAGCTGGAC
>JASFRP010000334.1:0-4866 GCA_050114895.1 Gemmatimonadota bacterium | reverse complement strand
AAGCCCCTTCGGATCCTGGTCCTGGGGGGTACCACCTTTCTGGGGCCCGCTGAAGTGGAATACGCTCTCGCCCGGGGCCACACAGTGACCCTGTTCAACCGGGGCCGGACCAACCCCCAACTCTTCCCCGACCTGGAGAAGCTCCAGGGAGATCGGGCCGTGCCGGACTACTCGGCGCTGGAGGGCCGGGAGTGGGACGCCGTCATCGACAACTCGGCCAATGTGGCCAGTTGGGTCCGGGACGCCGCCGGCGTCCTGAACGATCGCGTCGGACGATACCTCTTCGTTTCCAGCATCTCCGCCCACAAGGACAACAGCATCATCGGCCAAACGGAGGAAGGGCCCGTGTTCACCCGGGAGGAGTACGACGAGGTCATCGCCTCCGGCGCCGGAATGAACGAGGCTTTCGGGCCCAACAAGGCGCAAGCGGAACGGGACACCTTCGCGGCCTTCGGGACGAGAGGCATCGTGGTCCGCCCGGGTCTCATCGTGGGGCCCGGTGATCGAAGCCACCGGTTCACATACTGGCCCGTCCGCATCGATCGGGGTGGGGAGGTCCTCGCTCCCGGCGACGGGACGGACTTCGCGCAGATCGTGGATGTCCGGGATCTGGGGAGCTTCATGGTGAAGCTGGTGGAGGACGAAGCCTCCGGGACCTTCCTGGCCACGGGTCCCGAGGCGCCCTTGACCCTGGCTGGGATGCTATACGGGATCAGGGCCATCACATCGGCGAACGTGTCCTTCACCTGGGTCGATGCCGATTTCCTGAGGGCGAACGAGGTGGGGGCGTGGATGGAGATGCCGGTCTGGGTCTACCCCTCGGAGGAGACTCGGGGGTTCAGCGCCTATGACTGCAGCAAGGCCATCGCAGCGGGGCTCTCCTTCCGGCCTCTCGCCGATACCGCTCGGGACACACTGGATTGGTGGAAGGCTCTGCCGGAGGATCAGCAGGCCATGCGCACAGGAATCGATCCCGAGAAGGAAGCCAGGATTCTCGCGGCCTGGCACGCCAGGAACGGTTGAACCGGACACACAGCTCCTGAGGCGGCGCACGGTAGCGATGTCCCCGGCGGAGGCCAGAATCCCCTGGGATCGGGTTGGGAGCAGGGCCTGAACTCGGGTCGGGAGCAGGGCCTGACCTCCGGTGCGTCCAACCAGGTGGCCCCGGACCGTCCCCGGTGGCGGGGTCGCCTCCGTTTTCCATTCCTCCGCCGTGCCCGTATACTATCCCCATTCGATCAAGCCCCGAACCATACGATCTTTCTCGGCTGGGGACCTCGGCCATGAGCATGCGAGACATACAAGCCGTCATCGAGAGCGCCAAAGCCAGGGGGATGGACCAACTCGAGAGCTTCATCCGACGGCGGGCTCCAGCCCTGCCGGAGGAGAAGGTCGAGGAGGCGGCGGAAGTGGCGCTGGAGATCATCGAGTCGGTTCCCATCTTCCTCGCCAGAGCTTCTCAGGAAGCCAGACACCGGCACATGGTGAAGACGGTCCAGCCCGTGCTCGATCATGCCGAGCAGTACTTCCTGCGGCCCATGGACCTCATTCCGGAAATGACCCAGGGGCTGGCTGGCCTCCTGGATGACACCTACCTGGTCCTGAGGATCCTCCAGAACCTGGACCGGGGACCCCAACCCTTCCTGGACTGGGATCTGGACTTCCCTGTGGCATTCCTGCGGGGGCTCGTGGGAGAGGAGATCGGGGGGAAGCTCGACACGCTTTCCATCGCCGCGCTGGAGGACGTCTCCCAGCACCTCACCATTCTCTGGGAACAGGTCGCCCACGAGGCCTGAGGCCACGTCCACAGGACGGTGTTGAGAGGCCGGGCCCGGCTCTCCCGCCGTGCCCACCAATCCGTACGCGGCTCCCGGCGTTCAGTCCCGGGAGCCCGTACCGTTACCAGGCGACGCCGTTCCTCCGCAGGTATTCGTCCACCACGCGTACGAACTCCGCCGACGAGAGATCCTCCCCGGGGCGGTCGGGGCTGGAGCCGATCCAGCAGTGGGGCTTCTTGCGCCCGTATTCGAAGGTGGCCAGCGCGGGAGGATTCTCCAGGGGACCCAGAGCCGCTTCCATGAGCTCCACCGCGTTGTTGAGGTAGTAGGAGTCCATGTCCCCCACCGTGACGTGGAGTTTCCCGGAAAGGCTGTGGCCCAGGGTGGACCAATTCTGAACGAGGTGGTTCGTCAGGTCCCAGTTCTCATGCCAGTACGTGGCGACGTCGGGATGGATCTCGCCGGTCTCACGATCCCAGATAGGGGCCGCGTAACCGTCGGAGCCCACGGGGCTGAAGAGGGCTTCCCAGATGGCCCATTGCCCGCCTGAACGGCCGTTGGGCCCCACGGCCCGCTCGTAGTACATCTCCTGCCGAATGGTGGAAACCACCGAGCCGTCCGGCCGCCGGGCGTTGGGCCGCTCCACTTTCACCCACTCCCCGCCGGTCTCATAGGCGTTCTCGTCCTCGTAGACGTTTACGATCTGGTAGTAATGGAAGTCCACCGGGTCGGGGCACCACCCCCACGCGCCGCCGAAGAAGTCCGGGTTGAAGATCTGGATCGCCAGGGCTTCCCAGCCGCCGGTGGATCCGCCTGCCAGGACCCTCCCCCGCTCCTCCGGCAGGATTCGAAACTCCCCTTCCAGGAAGGGGATGAGCTCCTGGGTGAAGGCATCCCCATAGGGGCCCACGTTCGCCGTGTTCACCGAGTGGCCGGTGTCGTAGAAGGGATTGGCGTCCCTGACGCTCACGAGGATCAGTTTGGGACTGTCCGGAGACCGCCAGAAGTCCGAGAACCCCTCGTCTCTTCCCCTTTCGACCTCTCCTTCCTCGGAGTAACCGAACGGAGCGCCTCGGCCGGGAAAGTGGCCGGTGAGGTACAGGACGGGATAGTGGCGGTCGCCGGATTCGGAGTAATCCGAGGGGAGCAGCACGTTGGCTCCGACATACATGTCCCGGCCCCAGAACTCCGAAAGGCTCTCACTCCGGATCTTCACGAAGCGCACCAGATCTCCCCGATCCTGGGGATTGCCCTGCTGGAGGGATCCCCCCTCCGGTACCGGTTCCACCGGTGGGATGACCTGGTTGATCTCCAGGTGAACCGTGCCTCTGCGGCCTGGATCGATCCGTACCGTCTGAGGTTCACTGTAGGCGTTGCCGGGAGCCCTCCAGGGCCTCTGACCCGCTCCCGAGTTCAGATGCATCTGGAGGGTATGGCCGTCCGCCCTGCGGAAGGTGGTGTACACGTTCAGAAAGGCCTGGACGATGTACTCCCCGGGAGGTACCCTGGCGAGATCCGCCAGCGGATAACCGATGACCTGTCCGGATCCCGGGATGATCTCCACTTCCTGACCTCCGGTCAGACCCCGGACCTCCTGCCCCCAGAAGGGCACACCTCCGATCCCCACCTGCTCCCGGGGCTCTCGGTCGTCATCCCCGGTGAGTATCACATATGCCCGTCCGGTCACGGGCACCTCGAGGCCCATGCCGGCCATCTCCTGGGTCGCCGAGGGGGTGAGCTGGACCGCGAAGGTCAGGGCCCCGTCCTCCGAGGGCGGTGGTCCGCACGACGTGAGAAGAGCTACCAGAACCAGCATCAGGGTTGGAGGTCGGATGGCGGAACTGGCGGGCTTTGAAGCCCTGCTGTTGCACCCCGGGGTGTTCGGAAGGAGTCTCATCTCTCGCGTGCCTTTCCGGTTGGATGGTGGCAAGATGACCGGCCCGGGTCGGGGGGCCTTGCTCGCCGTCCATTCCGGGATAAGCTTGACGGCCACGGTGACGCATGCAAGGGCCTGCCGCGTATGGTGCGCCGGGATGAGGTGTGACGGGGTGGGGGCCGGTCTTTCTACTGGCCACTTTGCCTCGGGATCCGTTGGCGCTGACGTCGGCGCTGCCGGCCCGTCTGCCGGACACCGAGCATCTGGATCCTTCACATGCCTTTGGCGGCTGAAGCGAGAGATGATTCCTCGACATCGGACAATCCTGAACCCCTTTCGGAGCTGACCATCATGCCTGTTCGAGCCCCTCGGACCCACCTGGCATTCCTGGCCGTAGCCATCTTCCTGCTCTGGACCGGAGCGGTGGGAGCCCAGGAGGAGACGCGTCTCCTTCGCTTCCCCCACATCCACGGGAACACCGTGGTGTTCACCTATGCCGGGGACCTGTACACGGCACCCGTGGCGGGAGGCGAGGCCCGGCGGCTCACGTCCCACGAAGGGTTGGAGGTCTTCGCCCGCTTCAGCCCCGATGGACGTTGGATCGCGTTCTCCGGGGAGTATGCCGGAACGCGGCAGGTCTACGTCATTCCCTCCACCGGCGGGACGCCGAGGCAGCTTACCTTCTATCCCGACGTGGGCCCCATGCCCCCCAGGGGAGGGTACGACGACCTGGTCCTGGACTGGACCCCCGACGGCTCGAAGATCATGGTCCGAGCCAACCGGACACCCTTCGGAGAGCGCGTGGGCCGGTATTATCTGGTGGACCCGGTGAATGGTGGCCTGGAAGTCCCCCTGGAGATCCCGGAGGGTGCTTCGGGGGCCACCTTCGATGCCAGTGGCACCAAGCTGGCCTACAACATCAAGAGCCGGGAGTGGCGGCACTGGAAACGGTACCGGGCCGGCCGCCAGCAGGACGTATGGACCTATGACCTGGCCAATCACACCAGCGAGCGCATCACCACCGAGTCGAGTACCGACAATTTCCCCATGTGGATCGGGGATGAGATCTACTTCGTCAGCGATCGAGATTCCGAGGAAAAGCTGAACCTCTGGGTCTACGACACCGGAACGGGAACCAAGACGCAGGTGACGAGCTTCACCGAGTACGACGTCCTGTGGCCCAGCAGGGGCGTGGGGGGCATCGTCTTCGAA
>JASFRP010000333.1:0-4874 GCA_050114895.1 Gemmatimonadota bacterium | reverse complement strand
GGCATCACCGGGCGGTGCATGAGGAAGGGTTCCGGGTGGAGCTGGTGGAAGGAGCTCGGGGCGGGAACCGAGCGGGGTCCCGTCTCGGAGGGGGCCGGAGGGTCGGGGTACGGTTCCACCGGCCGGCCGGGAGTGTCCTCGTGGAGGTGCCGGAGCTGCCGGCGGTGCCCGAAGACCCTGTGGAGGCGCTGGAGCGGGCCCACGGGGAACGGGGGATCGAGCCGGACGGGTGGACGCCCACCCCCCTCTGGTGGGGCGAGCCGTTGGACGTCAATCTCGCGCTGGATATGCACCGGCGCCCGAGGATTCAGACGGACAAAGGGGTTCGGGGCTCCGGGGTGAGGGGTGCCTCCACCGGTGGACAACCGTAGCGAGCCAGGCGGCGAGCCGGCGTCTTGACCACCCTGAGTGGCCCCCGGAGCCCGGAGGTCCCAATTTGCCATCCTGTGTTTCCTAGAATTCGTGGACGGACGCTCCAAGATCCAAGAAAGGTCTCGTCATGACTCCCAGTGCCTTGCGTTCCCGCCGCACCCCAGAACCGGGAGCGGGCCGGTGCGATCTCCTCCATGGCCGGTGGGCCCACGGCCGTTCCGCCTACTTTCCTGGCCTTTTCCTTTCCCTCCTGTTGGCGGTTCTCTTTCTCCTGCCTCCCATGGATGGGGGGTTGGCCCGGGCGCTGGTGGTCCAGGACGCGGCTGGCCAGGACACTCTCACCCAGGAGCTGAAACACCTCACCCTGGAAGACTACGGGGCGTGGTCCCGGATCAGTGAAGTGGCCCTCTCACCCGACGGCCGCTGGATGACCTATGCCTATGCGCCCAACGACGGGGACGCCCGTTTCTTCTACCGAGACCTGAACCGGCTGGACGCGGTTCCGGCGGACACGGTGGTCAACGGGTCCGGCCCAGCCTTCAGCCCGGATGCGCGATGGCTGGCCTTCCTCTCTTCGCCTCCGGAGGCGGAGGCGGAGCGACTTCGGGAGCAAAGGCAGCCGGTGCCACGCACTCTCCACCTGGTGGATCTCTCCTCCGGGGATGAGGTGGAGATGGAGAACGTGGCTTCGTTCACGTTCTCTGAAGATTCCCGTTGGCTGGCGGTACAGAAACCCAGCACGGGTGGTGGGGGTGGGGCCGGAACGGGAGGTGGCGCGGCCGCTCCCGGGGGAGGGCCGCGAGGAGCCCGGGGGGGCGGATCGGGTGCTGAAGAGGGGGCCCGTGGAGCGGATCTGATCCTCCGGGACCTCGCGGGAGGAATCACGCGGAACCTGGGGAACGTGGCGGAGCACGCGTTCAACGAGGCCGGAACCCATCTGGCCTATGTCGTGGAGGCGGAGGGCAAGGCCGGGAACGGGCTCTATCTCATGGAGCTGGACGGGGGGCGGATCGTTCCCCTGAGCACGGGTGACTTCCTGTACCAGGGGATGAGCTGGGACGAAGACGGCAGGGCCCTGGCGGTATTGCGGGGAGCGAAGCCTCAGGGGATGGAGCAGCGGGAGAACGTCCTCCTGGCCTTCCCTGACGTCATGGGCTCCGTGAGCGGTAGCGCTCCGGCCCCAATCGAATTCGATCCCACCACGGCCGACGGCTTCCCCGAGGGATTCGTCGTCAGCGAGTTCTACACACCCCAGTGGAGCGAGGATCGAGCCCGGGTGTTCGTTGGAATTCGGGAACAGGAGGAGACGGTGGAGGAGAGCGACGAGCCTCGGGCCAACGTAGACGTCTGGCACTGGAAGGACGTGAGGGAGCAATCGGTCCAGATGGTCCAGGCCAACCGGGACCGCCGGGCCACCGACCTCGCGGCCGTCAACCTGGACGGGCTCCGGTTCGTCCGGTTGGCAGACGAGGACGTGACCCGGGTCCAGCTTACTGATGATGGTCGCTGGGCCGTGGGCTTCGACGATTCCCCCTACCGGCTGGACCCGGACCACGCCAGGAACCGGAACGACGTCTACCGCATCGATCCCAGTACAGGGGACCGGACCCTCATCGCCGACACCCTCATCCATTCCATGGGGACCTCCCCCGACTCCCGCTGGTTCCTTTTCTGGCAGGAGAAGCGGGTCCAGGCGTTTGACCTGAATTCCGGTGAGACCTTCGATCTCACGGCACATGCCGGGGGAGTGGACTTCGAGAACAAGGAATTCGACACCCCTGTAGAGAAGCCGGCCTACGGGGTAGGGGGATGGTCCAACGACGGGGAGTGGGTCTTCCTCTATACCAAGTACGACATCTGGAAGGTGGCTCCGGACCGGGAGGAGAGCTACAACGTCACCTTCGGTCAGGGAGAGACGGACGAGGTCCGATTCCGGATTATGGACCTGGACCCGGAGGACGATGGGATCGATACCACCCAGCCGCTCCTCCTGTCGGCCTACGGCGAGTGGACCAAGAAGTCCGGGTATTTCCGCACCAGGGACGGGGGATCTCCGGATCCACTCGTCTGGGAGGACGCCATGCTGGGGGCGGGAGGGGGGTTTCGGAGCCCTGGGGTCCAGAAGGCCGAGAACGCAGACAGGGTGATCTTCACCCGCCAGACCTTCGTGAGCTTCCCCGACTGGTGGCTCACGGACACCCGCTTCCGCCGACCCCGTCGAATCACGGAGGCCAACCCCCAGCAGGCCGAGTACGCCTGGGGGAGCCGGGTCCTGGTGGACTACACCGATGAGCGCGGGAACGACCTCCAGGCGACCCTGACCCTCCCCGCCGGATACACCTCCGGGGAGCGGTATCCCATGATCATGTACTTCTATGAGAAGATGAGCCAGCGGCACCACGAGTACTCCATGCCGGTGTACGACGACCGCCCCCACATGTCCACGTATGCCAGCAACGGGTACCTGGTCCTCATGCCTGACATCGTCTACGACGAAGGCTATCCCGGGAGCTCGGCCCTGGACGACGTGGTGGCTTCTGCCCGCGCGGTCATCGACGCCGGGTACGCGGATCCGGACCGCATCTGCCTCCAGGGGCACAGCTGGGGAGGGTACGAGACCTCGTTCATCCTGACGCAGACGGACATGTTCGCCTGCGTGGTCACGGGGGCGCCTCTGACGAACCTGGTGTCCATGTACAACATCAACTACAAGCAGACGGGGAGTCCCAACGGTCCTATCCTGGAGTGGAGCCAGGGGAGAATGAACACCTCCCCCTTTCACGACTTCGAGCTGTACGTGAGCCAATCCCCCCTGCACCACGTGGCCAACATCACCACCCCCTTTCTGATCCTTCAGGGTACGGCCGACGGAGCCGTGGACTGGAACCAGGGATTGGAGTACTACAACGCGGCCCGGCGCATGGGGAAGGAGGTCATCTTCCTCTCCTATCCGGATGAGCCCCACCACCTGGCCAGGGAGGAGAACCAGAAGGACTTCCAGATCCGCATGAAGCAGTTCTTCGACCACTATCTGAAGGACGCTCCCATGCCCCGCTGGATGTCTGAGGGAGTTCCCTTTCTGGAGAAGGACCGGGTCGGGCCGAAAGACGGGGCCGGGGGCTGAGGGGATGAATCTCGCTGTTGCGGTAACGCGACATGCGCGTCGGAAACCAGGAACGAGTGGGGAATTGGAGAAAACGCAAGCAATTTCGTAAACCCCTTAATCTTCAAGGGATAACGGCTTCGTCACGGTCTCCTCGCCACCAGGGGTACGAGATCTTTGAGAGGCACGCCGTTTGCATTCATGGTGTGCGAAGGTCTTCTCGACCTGTTGGGAGAAGGGTGGGTCGGTGCCCGAGAAATCCCCGGGGAGCGGCCACTGAACGATCTGGAGGAGCGGACCGGTGACACTTCAGACGACGACGGTCTCCCCGCGGTTGCGGGTGAAGTCCAATCGAAGCCACATGGAAGCCGTGGTTGGTACCTGGGAGCTGTGTGGCGAGAGGATCCAGATGCTGGAAGATCCCGACTCCGGGAGCCTTGTGGCGGTGAACTCCCGAGGCGAGCCGGTGAATCCGATACAGGTCATCTCGAGGGGGTTCAAGCGGTAGGAAAGATCCCCGTTCCCATGGATTGGAGGGATCGGGCCGTCAAACCCGGCCGACGTTCGGCATAGCCCACCACGCACCGGGCGCCCCGGGGACCGGCTCGATCCCTCCTGCTACCTTCCCAGGGCCACCACACCGGGCCCGCCTCCCGATCACGCTGTGGGCCGGGACCCTCCCAGGACCCTCTCGATGAGGGCGTCCAGCTCGGAGGGGGAGGTCGCCGTCGCAACCGCAGCGGTGGTGAGGAGCTTCCTCTCAACGTCAGCGATCTGGCCGTCCGACTCCATCATCCGGACCATGTTCTCCAGCATCTCGATTTGCTCGTCCCGGTCGGCGGGAACCACCAGCGAGTACTCCTTGGAGAGGGCTTCATCGAACGCTCGGACAAACTCCTGGTCCGGGATTCCCCAAGCAGTCGCGCGGTCGGAGAGGAACCGGATCTCGTCCTGATTGAAGCTCCCATCGGCCGCGCTCATCATCACGAGGTTCTTCAGTTGGTCTATCGGATCCATGGGTTGGATGCCTCCCATTCTCCGGTGTTCAACGAACGGAAGCCAGACCCAGCACGCCGGCCAGAACGCGGGCGTGAACGTACCCGCCACCCAGCACCAGGTATTCGAAGCCGGTTCCCGAACCCAGGATCGCCGCGACCAGCACGAGGGTAAGGAGCAGTCTCGAAGGCACGCTGGCTCGGCCTTCCCCCTGGCTTCCCTGGCTTCTCCAGGTCTCCCAGAGGGCGTGGACGGCGGCAAGCCACAGGAGGGCAAGGCCTAGAGGGGCGGCGACCCTCCAGAAGAAGGGACCGAACTCCCCCATGGACTGGGAAACGGACTCCTTGAAGTGACCACCGGCGAGAACCAGGTATTCCATCGGATTGTTTCCGTATCGGATTCG
>JASFRP010000332.1:0-4876 GCA_050114895.1 Gemmatimonadota bacterium | reverse complement strand
CCCTGCCCCCGGACGAGCTCCAGGGGGGTTCTGTAGGAGAGGCTGAGATTCGGCCCCAGGTACCGGCTGCGACTCGAGAGGATCTCCGATTTCTCTCGGCCCCTGGAGGGGGAGAGGGGGACGCCGGACGGCTGGCCCGGCTCCGCAGGACCGGGATCCTCCGGAAAGAGGGATGTTCCGCTCCGGGAGGAATCTCCCTCCGCCGGATCCGGGATCCCCAGGACGAGGTTCGGGTCGGGTGAGAGGGCTTTCCAGATCTCTCGTTGGGAAGGCCGACCCACCCCCGGGAAGTTTCCCCTCATACCGAGAGTATCGGTGATCACCTGGAAGTGGAGGTGGGGAGCCCAGTCTCCGTTTCCGGGGAAGGAGCCCACGCGTGCGAAGGGAGTGCCCTTCCGGATGTGCCGGCCGGGGGTGAGGTCCGTGAGGACATCCTCCGCCAGGTGGCCGTAGAGGGTCCAGAAACGGAGGACGCCCCCGGGGGTTCCCCCCCTGCTGGACAATGCCCCTTCGCCCTGGGCGGAGCCATGTCCTGAAGGGCCGGCCTCCACCCGGTGCTCGAGGATCACAGCGGGTCCGTAGTCCAGAGAACCCTGGTTGTCCTGAAGGGAGTGGACCACGGCGTCGAACGGTGCGTAGACGGGTGAGCCCGGGTCCACGAACAGATCGATTCCCAGATGCACGGTTCGCCATTCCGGTGATCCGTCCCCCTGAGCCCGAAAGATGTCCGACGTATACCATTGGCGAACCTCGTCATATCGCCCCACCCCGACCTCCGCGCAAACGGCCTTCATCTTCCGGAAAATGACGTCGGTCCAACCCCGAGCGTCCTCCGCCTCCGGTGCGATTCCGAACTCTGCCGAATCGACACTGAAGTCGAAGACGTGGATGGGGGCCGATGACAGGTTCACCGGATCTGCACGATGCCATGCCCCATCGGAGGCCCGGCCGGGTCCGGAACCGGGGTCGGACTCGGGCAGGCGCCCGATCACGGGGGCAGAGCCTCTCCCGTTTGCCGTCAACCAGGAGACGACGGCCTGGGCTCCAGGCACGGCCTCCCACCCGCAGACGTCCCGGAACAGGTAGTGGGGCAGGTTCGGGCTCTCTCCGGCCATCCGTTCCAGGAGCGCCCAGGCGGGGGCCTCGCTCACGGTGAGGTACCCTTTTTCCGGCTCCAGCTGTTTCTGGTGCGCTGAGATGGCGACGCTGGCGCAGAGCCGCAGACCCATCAGGGGAAAGAGGGCCTCGACCTCGGCCTCCTTCAGGGGGAACGCGTTGTGGTACCCGGCCACCACGTGGGAGGCCACCGTGAAGGGGTCTCGCCTTCCCAGCATCGCGTATGCCCCCGCGATGGCCGCTTCGCCCGCGGTGTAGCTCCGGA
The DNA here is from genome assembly GCA_050114895.1 of Gemmatimonadota bacterium. GTDB lineage: Bacteria > Gemmatimonadota > Gemmatimonadetes > Longimicrobiales > Gaopeijiaceae > JASFRP01. Next base: position 3,495 of record JASFRP010000332.1, on the reverse strand, counting down.
CGGAGTCGCCGAAGTCCAGGAGGCCGACGACGCGCCGCTCCTGGGGTGCTACACCGACCCCACCGGGGTCCACCAGGACGTTGTGGTCGTTGGCATCCCCGTGGATCACGCTCAGGCGGAGGTCCGGAACGAGGGGTCCCAACCTCTCCAGGAACCGGCTCGCCATCTCATCCAGCAGATCTCGTCTCCTTGGGTCATGGACATACTCGAGGTGAGATCGAACCACTCGGCCGGCGGCCTTCAGGTCCCACTTCAAGAACCGGTTCTGCGCCGGGTGGGAGAAATCCTCCAGGGCCCTGTCCATCCCACCCAGAAAAGACCCGAGGCTCCTGAAGAGCGCGGGGGTCTGGGGATTCACCTTCCACAGGGGCACCCCGGGGAGCCACGTGAGAACGCGGGTGAGGTGAGTCTCCCCCTGGGGACCCTGGACCTCCTGGATTTCGCTCCCGTCCGGCGCATGATGGATCCTGGAGACGGAGAACCCTCCCCGCCCCAGATGCTCCAGGGTTCGGTTCTGAAAGTCCAGTACCTCTCGAAGCTCCTCCGTCTGAGCCAGCTTAAGCACGAATCTTCGATCCGACGATTCCTCCCGAAGGAGGAAGTTCTGATCCCGATCCGACGGGAGCTCCTCTGCCGAGGTGACCGGGATGGAGAACCGTTCCGTGGCGATCCGGACGGCTTCCTCCGGGGAGAAACTTGGACGGGTACCGGGCTCTTGGGCCATGGTCTGAGATCGGTGTCGGGACGACCGGGGCCACCACGTGAACCGGTGCCCCGGGGGTTCGGGTGCCTACATGCGCGAATCCTAGAGGTCATGTAGGTTCAGCGCCAGGAGATCTTCCCCCCGAAAGAGACCCCGAAGGAGGGTGAACCCATGTGGCCGAGACGTTTCCCACGAGTGATCCTCAGAGCCTCGGCGGCTCTCGCCGTCCTGGGCGTCAACACCTGCGGCGGCCCTTCGACCCCACCCCCCCCCGAGACCGCCAAGATCCCGGTGTACGACACCATCCACGGGGTGGAGCTGGTGGACGACTATCGGTGGCTCGAGGACCAGGACGCACCGGAGACCCGAGCGTGGATCGAGGCCCAGAACGCCTACACCGACAGCTTCCTGGACCAGGTCCGGGGTAGGGCCATCATCAGCCAGGAGCTCTCTGCACTCATGAGGGTGGAGACCATGGACGCGCCCCTGATCCGGGGGGGGCGTTACTTCTTCACCAAGCGGTCTCCCGACCAGGACTTCCCGGTGATCTTCATGCGGGAAGGCGTGGAAGGACAGGACCGGGTTCTCATCGATCCCAACGGCTGGGAAGGTGAGACGGCTCGCTCCGCCCAGATGGTGGAAGTGTCCAGGGACGGCACCATCCTGGCCTACGCCATTCAGGACGAGATCGAGCTCCGGTTCCTGGAGGTGGACTCCGGAAACGAGCTCCCGGACGTTCTGGAGAGGGCCCGCTACATGGGCGGCGTTCTCACCCCGGACAAGCGGACCCTCTTCTATTCTCGGCACGGAGACGAAGGTCCCCGGATCTACCGCCACCGGATGGGGACGCTCCAATCCGCCGACCAGGTCGTCTTTGGAGACGCCTACGGCCTCGGCGACATTCTCTACCCGCAGATCTCCGACGACGGGCGCCATCTCCTCATCACCGTGATGCATGGCTCCGCAGGGTTCCAGGAGCTCTACCTCATGGATCTGGCCCGGGGCGGCTCGGTAGCCACCGTGGTGGAGGGGATCGAGTCCAACTTCACCGCCGCCTTCGCCGGCGACCTCCTGGTGATCCAGACCGACTACCAGGCGCCCAGGGGACGTGTCCTGGTGGCGAGCATGGCTCGTCCGGGAATCGCCAACTGGCGGGAGATCATTCCCGAAGGGGAGCACGTCATGCAAAGCGCCTCCCCAGCCGGGGGGACGCTCTGGGTAAACTACCTGGAGAACGTGGTGGGGAAGATCCGGATCTTCGACCTGGAGGGAAACCACCTGAGAGACCTGGAGATGCCTTCCCTGGGGACGGTGGCGGGGGGGGGCGAGTGGGACTCGGACGAGGCGTTCTACGTCTTCACCTCCTTCCACATGCCCACCACCACGTACCGCTACACCGTGTCCACCGGTGAGAGCGAGGTCTGGTTTCGGCCCGATATCCCCTTCGACAGCGAAGCCTATGAGGTGGAGCAGGTCTGGTGCGAGTCCAAGGACGGCACCCGGGTCCCCATGTTCCTGGCTCACCGGAAGGGGCTCGCCCTGAATGGGGACAACCCCGTCCTCCTCACCGGGTACGGGGGGTTCAACATCTCCATGACCCCGAGCTTCAATCCGTCCATGGCCGTGGGGCTCGAGAACGGGGCCGTCATCGCGCTGCCGAACCTCAGGGGTGGGAGCGAGTTCGGGGAGGAGTGGCACCGGGCCGGGATGTTCGGGAACAAGCAGAACGTCTTCGACGACTTCATCGCCGCCGCCGAGTGGCTCATCGCCAACGGCTACACCAAGCCGGAAAGGCTCGCCATCTACGGGGGAAGCAATGGAGGGCTGTTGGTGGGAGCCGCCCTGACCCAGCGTCCGGACCTCTACAAGGCCGTGGTCTGCACCTATCCCCTCCTGGACATGATCCGGTACCAGCAGTTCCTGGTGGCCCGGTACTGGGTGCCGGAGTACGGATCCTCGGAGAACCCGGAACAGTTCCCGTACCTGCTTGCCTACTCCCCGTATCAGAACGTCCACCCGGGGACCGCCTACCCGGCCACACTCTTCATCACCGGGGACGGGGACACCCGGGTCGCCCCCCTTCACGCCCGGAAGATGGCGGCGGCGGTGCAGGCGGCCAACGCGGGTCCGAACCCCATCCTCCTGAGGTATGATACGGAGGCGGGGCACTCCGGCGGGATGCCGGTATCGAAGCAGATCGAGGATTCCACCGACCTGCTCAGCTTCCTGTTCTGGCAGCTGGGGGTGGAGGTGGAAGGAGGAAACTCATGAGCGAGAGGGGAGGGTCCCGCAAAGGGGTAGAAGGACCTCCCGACCTTCCGTCGGGTTCCCACGGCCCGGAGATGGAGACGGATCCGGGAGGGCTCTCGCGACGTGCTTTCCTGGGCACCACGGCGGCGGCGGGTGGGGCGCTGATCCTCTCGGGGGCGGAGGGGTGCTCGGCCCCCGATGCGCCGAGAGGACGGGAGACCGGTTCGATTCGTGCCAACCAACCCTATCCGCTGTCGGACTTCGAGCTGGATGAGGTCTCCATCACCGAGCTCCACGCCGGGATGGTGAGCGGCCGTTGGAGCTCCCGGGAGATCACGGAGATGTACCTGCGGCGCATCGAGGAGATCGACGGGCAGGGACCGACCCTCCGGAGCCTGATCGAGACGAACCCCGACGCCCTGGATGTCGCTGCGGAGCGAGACCGGGAACGGGAGGGGGGGCAGGTCCGGGGGTGCCTCCATGGGATTCCCATCATCGTGAAGGACAACATCGCCACCCACGACCGGATGACCACCACCGCG
>JASFRP010000331.1:0-4897 GCA_050114895.1 Gemmatimonadota bacterium | reverse complement strand
ACCTCGGCCAGGATCTCTCGCCGGCGAGCGTGACCCTCCTCCCGTCGGGTGGGAACCTCCAGGAGGAACGGGGCTCCGGAAGAGACCAGCTCGAGAAGCGCCCCCCGAAACCCAGGGAGGGACTCGGCCCGCTGGAAAGGCAGCTGATAGAGCTCCGCCGCATGCCGGAAATCGAGCCCGTGAGGCGTGGCGAAGAATCGGGTGAAGGCGGGATCGAATACTCTTACCGGAAGGGTGTGGAAGATCCCTCCCCCGTCATTGTTCACCACCACGAACCCCATGGGAAGATCTCCCTGCATGGCAGCCATCAGGCCGTTCATGTCGTGGAAGAAGGCCAGGTCACCCAGGACTCCCACCGTGGGTCCCACCGCCACTGCGGAGATCCCCGCCGCCGCGGACACCAGTCCGTCGATGCCGCTGGCCCCCCGGTTGGCGAACACACTCAGCGGCTCCGGCCGGGGCCGGCCGAAGGCGTCCAGATCCCTGATGGGCATACTGTTGGCTACCAGCAGATTGGCCCCCTCGGGAAGCACGTCCACCACCGCCTCCAGGATCCACGGCTCCAGGACCTCTTCCCGGGATTGGGCATCGAGGACCTCCAGGGTCCTCCGTTCCGCTTCCTCCCAGAGGGCCCTCCATCCGGGGTCTCCTGCCCTAGGAACCTTCAGGGCGAGATCCGAAACGGTCCCCGTGGGAGAAGCGTGCAGATAGAGGTGGGCCGAGGCCGTATGGTCCTTCCACCGGTGACCCTGGTCCAGCACCACCTGCGGCACCGACTCGTGTTCGGTGAAGAGCTCCAGGAGAGAGGCTGAGGTGGGGGATGCGCCCACCCTCAGTATGAGATCGGGCCGGAGGCGGGCTCGGGCCTCCGGTGACCGGAGAAAGAGGTCGTATCCCGCCACGACCTGGGCCCCGTGAGGGGGTCCGAATCTGGCTCCGGACAGGGGGTCCGCCAGGAGTGGAAAGCCGGTGGCGGCGGCCAGGCCCAGCAGCGCCGGGCCGGTCTCCAGGGGGTCGGGTACCGGACCGGCAACGATGAGCCCCCGGCGGGAGCCGGAGATGGTCCTCAGGAGCCGGGCCCCATCCTCCGGGAGAAGTCGACGGCGGTTCCGGGCCACTCGAAGAAAGGGCTCACCCCCTTCCCTCCCATCCAGGGCGAGGCTCGTGATCCCCGTCGGGGAATGCGAGCCCCCGGAATCGCTCCCGGTCTGCGGATGCCGGCCCCCCCGGGGACCGGTGGGTCCCGTCTCGGTCTCCCCAGCCTTGGAAGAGGGCTCCGCGAAGGGCTCCAGGGGCTTTTCGAAGGGGAAGTTCAGGTGGACCGGGCCCGGGGGTGGACCCTGGGCCATGGCCGTCGCCCTGCACGCCAGCCCCCGGAGGTGTTTCAACTCGGCGTCCCCGACCCTGGCCGGCGCCACTTCGAAAAACGCTCTGGGAAAGGAACCGAAGAGGCGGAGCTGGTCGACGGACTGGTTTCCGTCGGTGTCCCGAAGACGGTGGGGGCGGTCGGCCGTGAGGACCAGAAGGGGGACTTCCCCCTGGGAGGCCTCCATCACCGCGGGATAGAGGTTTCCGCCAGCCGTGCCGGACGTCGTGATGACCACGGCAGGCCGCCCGGAGGCCTTCCCCACTCCAAGGGCGAAGAAGCCGGCCGAGCGCTCGTCCACAAGGGGGATGGTCCGGAACCTCGCATCTCCGGCGGCGGCCAGGACCAGGGGGGTGGACCGGGAGCCGGGGGCAATGCACACCACCTGGACGCCGGACCGGGCCAACTCGTCCAGGAAGACGCGGGCCCAGACCGTATTGGGGTTCTCCCGGTTCACGCCCCCTCCGAGGCGGATGCCGGTGCTTCGGATCGTCCGGCCCGGGCAAGAGCCAGAGCCCGGAGCACGGGCTGGAACTTGATTCGCGTTTCGTCCCACTCCCGCCTGGCGTCCGATCCGGCCAGGATCCCCGCACCCGCGAAGAGTCTCCATTCCTTCCCGCGACACACCGCCGAGCGGAGGGCGGGAACGAAGACGCCGTTCCCGTCCCCATCGAACCACCCCAACGGTCCGGCATACCACCCTCGCTGGAACCGCTCCTCTCGCTGGAGAAAGTCCAGAGCCGGATCGCGAGGGAGCCCACAAACCGCCGGAGTGGGATGAAGGGTCTGCAGCACAGACAGGACCGTCTGGTCCGGTAGGAGCTGCGCCTCTATCACCGTCTCGAGATGTTGAATGGTGGAGAGGGTGAGGACGTGCGGCTCTTCCTGGGCCGTCACTTCCTCGCATATCGCCCGAAGTCGTTCCACCATGTCCTGCACACACACCTCGTGTTCACGTCGGTCCTTCGAGCTCTTCATGAGGTCCCGGGCGAAGGCCTTCTGCTGGGCCTCTGTCTCCCCCTTGCCCACGGAGCCAGCCACGGCGGTGGCACGGAGTTGGCCGCCGGACACCGTCGCAATCGTCTCGGGAGCCGCCCCCAGGAAGACGTGGCCCGGTTCGGGCTCGAAGAGAAAGACGTGGGCGTCCGGGTTGTCTCGCCAGAGGTTCATGGCCACGTCCACCGGTTCCGATCCCCCCTCCGCGGGAACGGTCTGGACCCGAGCCAGCACCACCTTGGATATCCCTCCCCCAGCCATCTCCTCCAGCGCCCGGTCCACCGCCTCGTCCCAGGCCTCCGGAGCGGTCTCGATCCGTGTCGCCGGAATCCAGATCTCTCCGGGAGGTGGGGCCGGTCCAGACGCCTCCAGCGCTGCCTTCACCTGGCTCAGCCGCTCCCGGAGTCGCTCCCTGCACCTGGCCGGATCGTCCCCCGGTTGCAGGAAGCTCCGGCAGGTCAGCACCCCTGTGGCCGCCCTCTTCCCGTCCCCTCCCATCAATTCCACCTCTGGCAGGATGAACCTGGCCGACGGGAAGGCCTCCCATGCTCCCTCCGCCACGTGACCGTCACGGAACGCGAAGCCCCCGAAAAGGCGAGGCGAGGGTGGTGGAACCTCGGACTCGGGGTCCCTCCAGGAGCAGGCGAAGAGCCTTCCAGCACTATTCCAGATCTCCCGGAATCGCCCCCTCCCACAAGAGGGATCGGTCACCTCCACGGTGGCAGCAGCCCCCAGGTGGGCGATCCACCGACCTTCCCGGGCCCAGAACCCCCGGGGCCCGCGGGGCTCCAGTCCCAGGAGGATCTCCGGTGAGACCCCTTCCACGGGGGCAGAAACCGCCGCGACTCGGCGCTCCCGGTCATCGGATCCTGCTGGAATTTCCAGGTTGCCCATCGGAGGTTGCGCTGCCTCTTTCGAGGGATTCTCAGTAGGGTCGGTCCCGAACGGAGCACAGGAATATAGATCGTGGACCTCCGGCACCAAGGGGACCGGGCGTCCCACTGGCTACCCCCTCTTCCCCCCTCCGATCCCCTGAGTCAGGAACTCCACCGGGCGAAGGGGCGGAAGGGGTTCCGGGCCTGACTCCTGAGCCGACGGCACCGCCCGGCTCCCCCTCTCGGGCCCCTTACTCCACGACGATCTCGTCCACGAAGAGCCACGCGTACTCACCGGCCGCGGGATGCCAATCGGGCAGGAGACCGCGGTTCCGGGCCCGGACCCGGACATAGCGCGCGGGTCCGGTTCCCTCGGGAACGTCCAGGCCGAACCGCCCCGATGCCTCCTCGTCGCTTCGCTCTCCAGGAACATCCACCCGTCCCAACCACTGCCACTCCCGCCTGTCGACGGAGACCCGGACCTCCACCCACACCGGATAGAAGATCCACGCCTCCTGGGACCGGAGGCAGTCCAGGCTTATCCTCCGGAGCTCCCTGGGCCTCCCGAGATCCACGGTAGCGTCCAGGTCCTGGCCCAAGAACCCGAGCCAGAGGCCGTCGTGATGGTCCCGGGTTCCCAGGACGCCGTCCGTGAGGGAGGCTCCGCCGTCACCCGCATAGAGGGAGCTCGGGGTCGTCCGCAGCGTCACGTCGGCCCCCGCCGCCAGGTGGGCCACCGTCTCGGGCCGCTGGAAGGATTTTCGCCCCGGGGGCCGGACCTCGGAGCCCACCCTCCCCTGGAGCCGGTCCCCCAGCCGCTCCCGGGCTTCCTCCGCCAGGGCGTCCAGGCGGGCCACCACCTCCGGATATTGCGCGGAGACGTCGATGGTCTCTCCGATGTCCTCCTCCAGGTCGTAGAGCGCTGCCGGCACGGTGGGAAAGGCATAGGGTCCCGGCAGGCCGTCCCTCCCCGGCTCCACCCCCACATAGGAACGGGTGCGGTGCTCGAACACACGCTTCCACTTCCCCTCCCTCACACCTCGGAGCTCGCCTCCGTAGTAGAAGAGGAGCTGAGTCCGAGGGTCCTCCGAGCCACTCCCATCCAGTGCCGGCATCAGGTCCACACCGTCGATGGGGAGGGCCGGAAGGGAGGCGCCCGTCACGGCCGCTACGGTGGGAAGGATGTCCAGCGTCGCGGCCATGTGGGGGAAGACGGAGCCGGCAGGGATGCGCCCGGGCCATCGCATGATGGCCGGGACCCGAGGCCCCCCCTCGAAGGCGGTTCCCTTTCCCTCCCGGAGAGGCCCCGCCGACCCGGCGTGGTTTCCGAAGTTGAGCCAGGGGCCGTTGTCGCTGGTGAAGATGACGAAGGTGTCCTCCTCCAGGCCCAGGCGGTCCAGCGTCTCCAGAACCTGCCCCACGGACCAGTCGATCTCCTCGATGACGTCCCCGAACATTCCCCGCTCTGTGCGGCCCCGGAACTTCTCCGAGACCCCGAGAGGGACATGGGGCATGGAGTGGGCCAGGTAGAGGAAGAAGGGCTCCTTCCTGTGCCTCTCGATGAAGGACACGGCACGTCGGGTGTACAGGGTGGTGAGGCGATCCTGATCCTGGAAGTCCTCGACGAACTCCACCGTCTCGTTCCCGTCCACAATGGGGA
>JASFRP010000330.1:0-4903 GCA_050114895.1 Gemmatimonadota bacterium | reverse complement strand
CGCATATCCTGCCCCTCTTCGAGTCCGGGGAAGCGGACGGATTTCTGTTCTATGTGATGCCGTATGTGCAGGGGGAGACCTTGCGGGATCGCCTGGAGCGGGAGGGGCGGCTCCCCATCGCAGATGCCCTCCGCATCACCGAAGACGTGGCGGAAGCCCTGTCCCACGCCCACGCCCGGGGCGTCATTCACCGGGACATCAAACCGGCCAACGTCCTGCTGGGGGACGGTGGCGCCCTGGTGGCGGATTTCGGCATCGCCCTGGCCGTCTCCAGCGTGGATCGTGGGCAGCTTACCGCCACAGGTCTCTCCCTGGGCACTCCGGCCTACATGAGCCCGGAGCAGGTGGAAGGGGAAAGCGACATCGACGGCCGGAGCGATCTCTACTCTCTGGGGACGCTCCTCTACGAGATGCTGGCGGGGGGCCCCCCCTTCACGGCCCCCACCCTCCAGGGCCTTATGGTGAAGCTGCTCACTGAGCAGGCCCCTTCGATCCGCGGCGTTCGGCCGGAGGTGCCAAAAGGGGTGGCAGCAGCCCTGGGCCGGGCCATGGAGAAGGATCCCAACCGCCGGTTCGACTCGGTCCAGGCGTTCCGCGAAACCCTCTCCAGGCCGGAAGCCAGGAGCGCCAAGAGGGGCGGCCTTGTGAGGGTGGCCGGAGTCGTGGTGGTGGCTGCCCTGACCCTCTGGGGGGTCATGGCCTGGCGGTCGATGCGGAAAGCCGATGCCCGCAATCTCCTCCCCGAGATCTCCCGCCTGGTGGAAGCGGGTCAGTATGTGGAGGCCCACGATCTCGCCCTCCGGGCGGAGGCGTGGATCAGAGGGGATTCGACCCTGGAGAGGCTGATGGCGCAGACCACGGATCTCCTGACGGTCACCAGCGAGCCGGATGGGGCGCAAGTATTCCTGCAGCGCTTCGCGACGGATCCGGCCCGGATCCCGGACAGCCAGCGAATCGGGGTGACCCCCATCGCGGCGTATCGGATACCCCGGGCGGATCACAGGGTCGTGGTGAGCAAAGAGGGCTTCGTCTCCGCCGAGCGCATGGCCTCCAGCGCCTGGGCCAGGAGTGAGGCGCCTCCTGAGGAAAGTCGCCATGTCTCATTGGACGTGCGGCTGTCGACCCGCGAAGAGACCCCGGCGGGCATGGTGGCCGTTCCTGGAGGGGAGTACCACCTCGCGGGTCCCGACGCCCCGACGGGGATGACCGCGGTTTTGGGACCGTTCTTCATCGACCGGTTCGAGGTGACCAACGAGGGCATGAAAGCATTCGTGGATGCCGGCGGGTACGCTCGGGAGGAGCACTGGGCTGAGACTCCCGTCGGCGCGCGGGCCACCATGGTGGACCGCACCGGCCTCCCGGGGCCGAGGTCCTGGGTGGGTCAGCAGTTCCCCGAGGGCGAGGGGCGGATCCCGGTCTCCGGGGTCACATGGTACGAGGCCCAGGCCTACTGCAGGTCCCTCGGGCATCGGCTGCCCACGGTCTACGAATGGGAGAAGGCGGCTCGCGATGGAAGGGTCGCACGTCGAGGGGTCATGATGCCCTGGGGGTTTCAGAGCGCATCCGGACCTGTGGGCCCACGGGCGAACTTCAACAGCAGGGGCCCCTCGAGGGTGGATGCCTACCCGTTCGGAATCAGTCCGTACGGTGCGTACGCGATGGCGGGAAACGTCCGTGAGTGGCTGGCGAACGAAATGGGGCCGGGCTGGGCCATCACGGGGGGATCCTGGGAAGGACCGGCCTACCTCTATACCGAGATCGGAGCCGAGTCGGGAAGTTTCGCCTCTCCGGCCGTGGGGTTCCGGTGCGCCTTTTCCGAGGGCACGGGCGACCAGGGCACCGAGAGAATCGAGACGGATTTTCAGACTCCCACCTACCAGCCGGTGGACGAGGCGACGTTCCGCACCCTGCTGACGTACTACCGGTACGATCGACGCCCCGCGAACCCGCGGATTACGGAGACCGTGGAAACCCCCTCCTGGACCCGGGAGCGAATCTGGATCGATGGGCCCGAAGCCGATTCGATCCTGGTGTATTTCTATGCTCCGAAGGCCGCGGAGCCACCCTATCAGGTTATGGTCTTCGTACCCTCGAGTGGGGCGTTCTTCATGCAGACGATGCCTGAGGCGGTCGAGTGGGCCATCGGCCCGTTGATCCAGGGCGGTCGGGCCGTACTGGCCGTAGTGATGAAGGGGATGCTGGAGCGAGAGTTCCCACCGGACTATGCGCCTCCCTCCCCGCCCACGGTGGAGTTCAGGGACCTCATGGTGCTCCACGCCACGGAGCTCCGCCTGGGGATGGACTATGCGGAGTCCCGAGGGGACGTAGACCCGGAGAAGTTCTCCTACGTGGCGGTGAGCTGGGGTGCGGGATCCCGGCTGGCCTTCTCGGCTGTGGACGACCGATACAAGGCCGTCGTGTACATCGGTGGCGGGATCGACGAGCGAGTCAAACCCACCCTTCCCGAAGCCGACAACGTCAACTTCGCCCCCTACGTTCGGGTGCCGAAGCTCCTCGTCAACGGGCTAAACGACGAGGAGCATCCGTGGCTCTCTCGGGGACTGCCCCTGTGGAACCTCCTGCCGGAGCCCAAGGACCGGGTGCTGGTGGAAGGCGCCGGCCATGTGGTGCCGCCGGAGGATCGCATTCCGGCCATCAGGGACTTCCTGGACCGGGTCCTCGGGCCGGTGGGGGGCAGCTGAGGGCCTCCATTTCCAGGCAGTTGCGCAAGCGGAGAGTTTACGAATGAATAGGTCCATGGGAGTGAAGAGTGCCCTGTTGGCCCTTGGTCTGGCGCTTGTCCTCCACCTCGGTTGCGGCAGATCCCCAACGGGAGTGCTCAGGCTGGCGACTACGACGAGCACCGCCGACACGGGCTTGCTCGACTTTCTGACCGGGCAATTCCGGGACGACACCGGTATCAGAGTGGACGTCATCGTGACGGGTACGGGCCAGGCCCTGGCCCACGGGCGCAACGGGGACGTGGACGCCGTCCTGGTTCACGCCCCCGCGGAGGAGGAGCGCTTCGTCACCGAGGGGTACGGTCTGAAGAGGGTTCCGTTGATGTGGAACGACTTCGTCATCGCCGGCCCACCGACGGACCCGGCGGCCATATCCGGTTCCAGAGACGTTTCCGACGCCCTGAGGAGAGTGAGTGAGGCGCAGGCGACCTTCATATCTCGCGGCGACGATTCCGGAACCCACAAGAAGGAGCTCGAGCTCTGGGAGGCGGCCGGTGTGGCGCCTCAGGGTTCGTGGTATGTGGAGGCTGGACAGGGGATGGGGGCGTGTTTGACCATGGCCGACGAGATGCGGGCCTATCTTCTCACGGACCGCGGCACATACCTCGCCCGGGAGAACACATTGGAGCTGGGGATCCTCTTCGAAGGAGACGAGGCCCTCGTGAACCCGTACGCCATCATCGCTGTCGATCCGGAGAGGTTCCCCGGTGTCGACGCCGCGGACGCCCAGCGTCTGATCGAGTGGCTGGTGTCACCTCGCGGCCAGAGCCTGATCGAGGGGTATCGCGTCGACGGACATCAGTTGTTTCACCTGTTCGGACAAGGCTAGGCTGAGGATCCATGGAGCTTCTCCTCCACAGCCTCTGGGAGTCCCTACAGCTCATCGGCAGGCTCGACCGGGATCTCCTCTCCGCGCTGGTGACCACGCTCCGCGTATCCATCACCTCCACGGCCATCGCCGCGCTGGTCTCCCTTCCCCTGGGCTTTCTCATCGCCAAGTCCAGCTTCCGCGGAAAGAGGGCAGTACTCAATCTCCTCCGTACGGCCCTGGCTCTCCCCACGGTGGTGGTGGGGCTCTTCGTCTACGCCTTCATCGCCCGCAACACCCCCCTGGGGGGGCTGGGGCTCCTCTTCACGCCGACCGCCATCGTCATCGGCCAGGTGCTCCTGATCATCCCCCTCGTCACGGCGCTGGTCCACTCTGCGGTGCAGGACACCGTACACCCGGTCTATGAGGAAGCGTTGCTCCTGGGAGCCTCACCCCTCCAGGCTTCGGCGAAAGCCCTGGTGGAATCGAGGTTGGCTGTCACGACTGCCCTCATGACGGGCTTTGGCCGCGTCATCTCCGAGGTGGGCATTTCCCTCGTGCTGGGAGGCAATATCCGTGGAGTGACCAGGACCATCACGACGGCCATCACGTTGGAGACCAGCCAGGGGGAATTCGCGGCGGCGTTCGCCCTCGGCATCGTGCTTCTGGCCTTGGTCTTCTGCATCAGCCTGATCATTCAGATGACGGATCGGCGCCGTGATGCAGTTTGAGCTGAAGGATCTCGTCTTCCGTCGGAGCGAGCGTTTCACGCTGGAGATCGACGAACTCTCCGTGGCCAGGGGGGAAAAGGTGGCCGTGGTGGGCCCCAACGGGTCCGGGAAGACAACGCTCCTCAGGCTCCTGAGCTTCCTGGAGCAACCCGATTCATGGACGAGGTTACTCTTCAGGGGGCAGCCCTACGCAGCGGGGAGGATGGACCGGACAGGGGTGGGATTCCTCAAGCAGGAGCCCCTGCTCTTCCGCGGGAGCGTCGCTGAGAACCTGGCCTATCCCTTGAGGTTGCGGAGGCTGGCCTCCTCCGAGATCCGGGAGCGGGTCGGGGCCATGGCGACCCGATTGGAGCTAGCCGATCTCACGTGGGAAGGCGCCCACCGCCTCTCGGTGGGGGAGCAGCGCCGTGTGGCCCTTGGGCGGGTTCTCATGGCCGACCCGGACATCCTCCTCCTGGATGAGCCCATGGCCCACCTGGACGCCCACTCCAGCGCTGTCATGGAAGAGGTGTTCCTGAAGGCCGAGCAGACCCTCCTTCTCACCACCCACGACGTGCACCTCGCCCATCGGGTCGGGAGCAGAGTGCTGACCCTCAATGGAGGACGATTGTCCACGGGCCTCT
>JASFRP010000329.1:0-4905 GCA_050114895.1 Gemmatimonadota bacterium | reverse complement strand
TTAGCTCGACAATTGCAAGACAAACCTCCCGTCGGGGCCCTGGAGCCCTCGAAGGACGCCGGTCAGACCGCCGGGAATCGCCCCACCTTCTCAGTAAGGAGACAGAAAAATGGTCCTGAACATCATTTCCACCGTCGTCGTGGCCGCCAGCCTGCTCATGGGCACCCCTGATACCAAAAGCGGTCCGGTCTCTGATCCGACCCTGAACATCGTTGAGACAGCCATCAGTGCCGGATCCTTCGAGACCCTGGTAGCCGCTGTGAAGGCCGCCGGTCTGGTGGAGACTCTGTCGGGTCCCGGCCCCTTCACCGTGTTCGCACCCACGGATGAGGCCTTTGCCCAAATCCCCGAGGAACAGCTCAATGCTCTCCTGGCCGACAAGGAAGCCCTCACTGCGGTGCTCACCTATCACGTGGTCTCCGGAAAGGTCATGGCGGAAGACGTGGTGGAGCTCAGCTCAGCGGAGACCGTCAACGGGCAGAGCGTGGAAGTGAAGGTGTGGGATGGCAAGGTCATGATCGACGACGCCCAGGTCACTACTGCAGACATCGACACCACGAACGGCGTCATCCACGTCATCAACAAGGTGCTCCTGCCCGAGATGTAGAAATGGCTGGAAGGACCGACTGATCTCGTCGAGAGTGGGTCTGGAGCTGGATGGGAAGAACGGGGATAGGGAACCAACAATCGAAGAAGAATCTTGAAAGGAAGACTCAGATCATGAATAGGAACATCAGAAGAAACATGGCGCTTCTCGCTCTTCCCCTCGCTTTCGCGCTAGGCGCTTGCGAGGATGACGATGCCCCGATGGCCCTGGAAGAAGAGAGCACGATCGTTCAGACTGCCCAACAAGCGGGATCGTTCAACACCCTTCTGGCGGCTCTTGATGCGGCCAGCCTCACCTCGGCCCTGGAAGGCCCGGGCCCCTTCACGGTGTTCGCGCCCACCGACGATGCCTTCGCGGCCATCGACGCTGCCGTATTGAATGACCTCATCGCTGACCCCGATCTCCTGGCGAGGGTTCTGACATACCACGTAGTCTCCGGTGAGTTCACCTCCACCGACGTCGCCGGGCTGAGCTCTGCGCCCACCCTCAACGGGAAGGATGTCTCCCTCTCCTTCGACGGAACCACCGTCAGGGTGGATGGCGCCACCGTCATCGGGGCTGACGTGGAAGCCTCCAATGGGATCATCCATGTCATCGACCAGGTTCTACTCCCTGAGCCCATCGCCGACATCCTTCAGACCGCTGAGGGAGCTGGGATCTTCAATACCCTTTTGGCCGCTGTCGACGCAGCCGGCCTGACTGCTACCCTGCAGGGGGACGGGCCCTTCACCGTTTTCGCCCCCACTGACGACGCCTTCGCAGCCATCGACCCTGACGCGTTGAACGCGCTTCTGGCGGATCCGCCCGCCCTGGCTGCCATCCTGGCATATCACGTCGTGCCTGGTGCTCTCGGGGCCGCCGAGGTCCTGGCCTCCAGCGCCCTCACCACCGTGAACGGTGCCAATGCCACCATCTCCCTGGACGGTGATGGGAACCCCCGTATCGACGACGCCATCATCATCGCGACCGACATCGGTGCCAGGAACGGCATCGTGCACGTGATCGATAGAGTGATTTTTCCGAATTGAACCAAGGACACCATCCGGAAGAGGGGGGGGCGTCGCCAGGCGGCCCCCCCTCTTCATCACGAGGTCATCGCACAGAGTCCAAGGACGGAGGACGGAACCAGGGACGATGGACCTCGACACAGGGGGCCTCAGGGAAATCCGGAAGGGGTCGGATTCTATATTCACAGGGATCGAGGCAGTGCCTCAAGGGGGGCCGAACCGCTCCAGATACCCTTCCAACTTCACCTTCTTTCGGGTGCGCTCGGAGCTCATGGATCGGACCTTCCCGAACACGGACCGCTCCGGCCAACCTCTGTCATAGCGACCGAGTCACCAGAAGATGCCCGAATAGGAGTTCGGATCCCGGCCATCCAAGGCGAAGCGATCGTTGAGGTCGAGCATGATTCCCAGAGCCTCTCGGGGCGAGGCGCTCCACTCCAGGATCTTCTTCCCCCACAGCATCCGCAGGTAATTGTGGATGATCCCCTCCTCCAGCAACTGGCGTTGCGCAGCATTCCAAAGAGGATCGTGGGTCCGGGCTTCCTGGAAATCCTGGTGGGAGTAGAGGTGGGGCCGCGGGTCAGCCTCATGCTCCTCCAGCGTATTGCGGGCCCAGTCCGGGAGGGACTCGTAGGCAGCGTAGTCCTCGCGGCGGGAGGTGAAGTTGAAACCCAGCTCTCTCCAGGTGACGAGCTGATCAGGGAAAGCTTCGGCCCCCTCGCCCATTCCCCACCACCCGCTTCGGGAACCGTCGGCCTTGGGAGAGATGCGAAGCGGACTCCAGCCTTCCCGGGAGGAGATCTCCGAGAAGATCTCGTGGACGGAGAGATTTCCGAAATGAAGGTAGGGGGAAGACCCGACGTCGCGTCCAAATCGGGGTGGTTTCGATCCGCGTGGTAGCGAGGAAGCACATCGTCCAGGAACCGGGCTAACCGCGCCCGGGCCGGGGAGGTTCCCCCGGGATAGTCGACAGGAATCACTCTCCTGTCCGGGGCGAGTCCCTCCAGGGCGGAAAGATCACTCTCCTGGAGAGGCCCCGAGGCCGGGGCCCACTCCTCCAGAATCCTCGAATCGAGAGCCCCATCCGCCCCCCGCAGCGGTCCGGACAGAGGATCGGCCCGAGGGATGTCCCCGAAATTGTCGGGGAGATTCTTCTGAAGAAACCGGCGGAAGTGGTAGGCTGCCGAGAACGTTCGGGCCGCCCCGAAGCATCCGCGCCCGTTCGGCCATCCCCTCCAACATGAACCGATGGAGCCTCGGGCTGGCGTAAGGGTAGTCCACCAGCAGGACTTCGAGGATCACCAGAGGTCTGCCCATAGACCCGGCGAGTTCCGCAGCGTGCTGGAGTGCGTGGTTCCAACCAAGGCGGCGATACGCCGTCATCCAGTATGGGACGTAGTCCCCCTCGGGGTTCCGTCGGGCCTTGTTGGCCTCCCGGACTCTGACCTCTGGCACCGTCGTCATGGATTTGGCCTACACTTCGGCCCTTCACCCGTTTCCGCGCACCGGAAGACAGAAGATGCGTTCGTCGGTCATTGGACTATTGGTCAACCTGATCCCTCTCGCAGCCTTGGCTCAGGAGCAAGAAATGAAGAACATCGTCGACTTCACCCAACCCGACGACGTTCGATGGACTGTCGTCAACGACGGTGTGATGGGTGGTCTCTCTTCCAGTGACCTCGAGTTGACCGATTCAGAGACAGCTCTGTTCTCTGGGTTCGTTTCACTGGACAACAATGGGGGGTTCGCTTCCATTCGAGCGACATTCCAGTCCATGGACCTGTCCGGGTACAAGGGAGTCACCCTCAGGGTCCGGGGAGATGGCCGGAGTTATCAGCTCCGGTTCAGGATGGATGGCGGCTTCGACGGAGTGGCACACATGGCGGAGTTCGAAACCAAGCGGGATGAGTGGATGGAAATAGACCTGCCCTTCGAGGGGTTTCGGCCAACATACAGAGGCCGGGTACCACGGGGGAGCGGGCCCCTCGATCCGGCCCGGATACGACAGATGGGCTTCCTCATTGGCGATAAGAGAGAGGGTCCGTTTCAACTGGAGATCGCCTGGGTGAGAACCATGGGCCAGTCGTCATGAACGTTCTCGTCACGGGCGCTACAGGGTACATCGGGGGCCGCCTCGTCCCTCTCCTCCTTGCCCGGGGTCACTCCGTCAGCGTCCTGGTTCGTGATGCCAGACGTCTCGCGTCCAAACCCTGGGCCAATGAGGTGGAGGTCGTTCAGGGAGATGCTCACGACCCATCGGCACTGGAAAGAGCATTGGAGGGGATGGACGCAGCGTACTACCTGGTCCACTCCATGTGCACGGGTCCTGACTTCGCTACCAGAGATCGGAGGGGGGCCGAGACTTTCGTCCAGGTTGGCCGGGGACTTCGGCAGGTCATCTACCTCGGAGGCATCCTCCCCCGGGGCGGTGAAGGCCGAGACTCAAAGCACCTGCGTTCCCGGGCTGAGGTGGGAGAGATCCTGAGGGCCGGCCTCCCAACCACCGAAATCCGAGCCGGCCCCATCATTGGTTCGGGCTCGGCATCCTTCGAAATGGTCCGCTACCTCACGGAACGCCTCCCGGTCATGGTGGCCCCGAAATGGATCACCAACCTCGTCCAACCCATCGCCGTGGATGAGGTCCTGGCCTACCTGATGGGGGTTCTGGGAAGGGAAGACACTCTTGGGATCATCGACGTGGGCACCGACCCGCTGTCCTTTCGGGACATGATGCTGGGTTACGCGAAGGCCCGGGACCTGCCCCGAGTGATCATCCCTCTTCCGGTTCTGGCTCCCGGTTTGGCTGCCCTCTGGGTTGGCCTGGTCACGCCCATTCCGAACTGCCTGGCTGTCCCCCTGGTTCGGGGGATGGTGAGGCCGGTCCTGGGAGACATGACTCGAAGCCGTAGCCTCTTCCCGGAGATCAGACCAAAGCCTTATCTCGAGGCGGTCGAAGCAGCACTGGAGAGCACGCAACAGCGGAATGTGCAAACTCGTTGGAGCGATGCTCTGGGCCGTGACGAGACCTTCCGACTTCAGGATAGCGAGGGATTGGTGCGGGAAGTGCGAACCCGTCTCCTGGATACCAGCCAGGAAAATGCCTTTCGAGCCTTCACCTCTATCGGAGGGGAGAAGGGTTGGCTGGTTTGGGAATGGGCGTGGGAACTCCGAGGGCTCGTCGATCAGCTCCTTGGCGGACCCGGACTTCGGAGAGGCCGCCGCCACCCCACCGAGGTGTCTGTTGGAGAAGTAGTGGATTTCTGGCGGGTGGAGGAAATCGAGCAACCCTCT
>JASFRP010000328.1:0-4912 GCA_050114895.1 Gemmatimonadota bacterium | reverse complement strand
GCACCGCTGCGGCTGCCTGTTCCTGGGGGGGCTTCTCCGGGCGCACGGGAGGCGATTCCAGGGTGGCCCCCGATCGCCTGGGCTCGGGTGGCGGTGGGGGAGGGGCCGTGGGAGAGAACCCGGAATCTGCCTGTGTTCCGCTCCCGAAGAGCATCGTGTAGGCTCCCGGCGCCTTCTTCTCCTCCGATGTCTCCGATGCCCCCTCTGCTGTCCTGCCCTCGGTTGGTGGAGGTGTGGAGGGGGGTGGTGCTGCAGGAGACCCTGGCCCCTTTGCCGGGTCCGGCTCCTCGGGCTCTCCTCCCCCGCCGGCCTTCCCGAACATCATGGTGTAGGCACCCGGGGCTTTCTCCGCTTCGGGCTCGGAGGGGGGCGAGGAGGGAGCTTCCTCCCTCATCAGTCCTCCTTCCCCTTCCGGCTCCCCTTGCGCAATGGGCTCCGGCGGAGAGGGAGGAGTCGGAGCCAGGGTGTCCGCGAGTCGGGGGGCGTCGGCGTCTTGCGGGGTGGATGGGGGGCGAGGCTCCTCGGTCCCGGTGGCCAGGTCGGAGACCTTGAAGAACTGGGTGTAGACCCCCGGCTCTTCAGACTCGGTCTCCAGCGGGGGGGCGGAGTGCGGCACCGAGCTCATCCAGTCCTGAAGCGTGGAGAACTCCTTCAGAACCTTCGTCACCACCACCGGCATCCCGTCGACGTCCGTGACCTCACGGATCTCCCCCTCCGCCGCGGTCCGAATGGCCTCCACTTCTCTCAGAAGAGCTGAAGCGCTCTCTGTCTCGCTTCCCAGGAGATAATGGACCAGGACGGGCAAACCGGACTCATCGATGGCCCGGTGAGTGACAACCGGGGGCCTGGTGAGCCGTTCCCCCAACTGATACTGAGCGCGGAATTCTTCGCTGGTCATGGCGGATCGTACCTGTCGTCCTGCCGCGGGGTTGAGGCGCACCCACCGAGCCTCGGGAGCACCCCTTCGAGTGGATACTGAAAATACTAGAGATGGGCACCGTCCGGGGCAAACTTGATGCATTGTCCCCCAGGGGTACCTACTATTCCATGAGGGACAAGTTCCTGAACCCTTGCCTGGTCAAGCGTTGATCCGGAAGATTCAGGGAAAGCCGGTCCCCTGGGGACGTCCGGCTTCGAGCTCCCCAGACCACCCTCAATCCAAGGCCCGAGATGGGAGTGAGACCCTACTCCAAGATCGTGTGGAGCGAGGGCATGCACCTCGCCCAACACCATTTTCAGGCGCAGTCCCGATACCTCGAGGCTTCCGCTACCTCCGCCCTCTCCCGTCTCTGCTTCAAGCCGTACGGGTTCCTCCGGCTGGCTCTGGACGAAGAGGCGATTCGGGAGGGAAGCGTGTCCATCCTGGAGGCCCGGGGCGTCATGCCCGACGGATTGGCTTTCGAGTTTCCCCAGGGCGACCCCCTTCCAGCCCCCCTGGATGCGGGAGAGATGGGTGGGGGCGGTGGGGAACCAGCCACCGTGTACCTCGGTGTTCCTGCCTTCCGGCCAGGGCGTGCGAACTGTGACCCGGTGGATGGGTCGACGGATGAGGTCGGGTCCGACCACCGCTATCGGGCAGAGCCCGCGAAGGTCCAGGACGAGAACACGGGATCCGACAAACGAGACCTGCTCCTTGCCTCCAAGAACTTCAGGCTGGCCTTCGCCCCGGCCATCACCGAAGACATGGTCGCCCTCCCCATGGCTCGGGTTCAACGGGGCCCCTCCGGGCAATTCGAGTTCATCCAAGATTTCATCCCGCCCAGCCTTCACATTGGCGCCACTCCGCGACTGGCCGCCATTCTCCGGGGATTGGTGGAGATGCTCCGGTCCAAGGGTGAGGTCATGGCCCAGAGGCGTGCCATGGTGGGAGACGACCTGGCTGACCTCTCTTCGGAAGAGGTCCTGAGTTACTGGATGTCCCACTCCATTCACTCCGGGCTGGCCTCCCTGAACCATCTCAAGACCCTTCCCCGCTGCCACCCTGAGGACCTGTTCAGGGAAATGGCTCGGTTGGCCGGGGCGCTCTCCACCTTCTCCACCCAGTTCGAGCCCGGGGACCTCCCTGCCTACGACCATGACGATCTGACGGAGTGCTTCTCCCTCATGAACTCCCGGGTGAGGCAGTTGCTGCAGATCATGGTGCCGGAGAGCTTCGTCCTGGTTCGCCTGGATCGAGAGGGACCGAATGTGCTGTCGGCGCATTTGGAGGACGTCCGGGTCTTCCGGAAGGCGGAATGGGTCCTACAGGTTTCGTCCGAAGCCGGAGGATCCGACGTCCTCCGCAACGTGCCGGCTCTCGTGAAGGTCTGTTCCGCAGAGGATATTCTCCGGTTGGTTGACGACGCCAATCCGGGCTTGCCGCTGGAACACGTTGCTCAGCCTCCGTCGTCGATTCCCAGGAGGCTGGGGAGCCAGTACTTCCGCGTCCTCCAGACCGGGCCC
The DNA here is from genome assembly GCA_050114895.1 of Gemmatimonadota bacterium. Taxonomy (GTDB): domain Bacteria; phylum Gemmatimonadota; class Gemmatimonadetes; order Longimicrobiales; family Gaopeijiaceae; genus JASFRP01. Next base: position 2,470 of record JASFRP010000328.1, on the reverse strand, counting down.
TGTTGGCAGCTGATCCAGAACCGTTCCTCCATCGGCGTGTATGTTCCCGACGTTCTGTCGGACGTCAGGATGGATCTCGTAGTGGTGCAGGCTTGAACGCGTCAGGGAGACCATGAACCCCAGCTCTACGCAGCATCCCCCGGTCGGGGGCAGCAGGGCCTACCTCCCGGAGCACCAGGGCAGGCTCAGTCTCGGTTTTCAGGAGCCCTTAACGGTGGCTGCAAGAGTGCGACGGGGGCAGTTTCATGCTCCGGATTCCCGGGAGTTCCGGGCCCATATTCTGCACCTCCTGGCCCAGGCCGACGGCGCCACCCGGGAATCAGGGTATCCGCCGGAGTTCGCGAAGCTGGCGACGTATGCCGTGGTGGCCCTTCTGGATGAGTCCATACTCACCTCCCCGGGACCCCTCCGGGGCGATTGGGTCGGGTATCCTCTCCAACAGGAGCTGTTCGGGGAGAATGTCGCCGGAGAGAACTTCTATCTCCAGCTCAGGGATTTGCTCGGACGGCCCGATTCTCGTGATCTGGCGGACATCCTCGAGCTATTCCTCCTCTGCCTGCTCCTGGGGTTCAAAGGACGCTATGCGGCATCTGACGGTGCGGAGATCCAGGGCCTGATCACCGCCACCACACAAAAGGTCAACCGGATTCGAGGGGGAGCGGGGGCCGTGACACCACAGGCCGGCCTTCCCGGGGGAGAGGTCCCCCCGGAACGAAAGGACCCCTGGGTTCCCCGCCTGATCCGGGCCACCTTCGTGGCTCTGGGGGTGGCTCTCGTCCTTTTCGTCGGCTTCCGACTCCTCCTGGCTTCCGGGAACTCAGGGGTGAGGGAGCTGGTCGAAACCATGATCCGTTAGCCGGTTGGATCTCAAGCAATGAGAATAACTCCAAGAGCTCTGAAGTTCGGCGGTTCGGGCATCGCCGTCGTGGGAATCATCGGCTGGTACGTGGGCCATCTCCTCCACCTGACCGGGTGGAAGCTCTGGGTATTACGGCTGGCTCTCTGGGTCCTGGGTGCCGTGGCGGTCTTCCTTCTCTACAGGCTCTTTCCAAAAAGGAGAAAGGGGGCTCCGGGGGCCTCGGAAGATGCCGAGATCGCCGGATACCTTTCGACGGCCTCCCGGAGACTCGTCGCTTCCGGTGTCACCGGAAAGGGGGGAATCAAGACTCTCCCGGTGGTCCTCTTCCTGGGCCCGGGCAGGAGCGCCAAGACGAGCGTGGTGCAACAGTCCGGCCTGCAGGTCGATTTCCTGGCAGGGGACGGGGATGGTGGAGAACCGCCCCCGCCAACGCCGAACCTGAACCTGTGGCTGAGTCGGAACACGGTCTTCCTGGAGGCGGGAGAAGGCCCGTCGAGATCCCCCGGAGGATGGGGTAAGATCCTGCAGGCCGTTCGGACCGGGTCCTGGAAGGGAATCTTCAAGGAACAGCCATCCAGGGTCGCCGTCGTCTGCGTCGGAAGTGAATGGCTGACAGGAAAGGACCGGGGGGGGCTGGTGGCTCTGGCCAAACAGCTCAGGGAGAGGCTGGAAGAGGCCGCAGCCACTCTGGACAGACGCCTTCCCGTGTATGTCGTGTTCACCAAGGCCGACGAGCTCCCCCATTTCACGGAGTTCGTTCGGAACCTCACGGAGAACGAGGCGTTGGAACCTCTGGGGGTCACCCTCCCTCTACTGGAGGGCGAGGATCCCGGCCTCTACAACCGATGGCAGGCAAGGCGCCTGGACGAGGCCCTGGAGAGCGTCTTTCTCTCCCTCGCCCGCCGCCGGGTGGAGGTCATGGCGAGGGAGGGGAATGCACAGGAAAGGACTGCCGTCTACGAGTTCCCTCGTGAGTTCCGGAAGCTCACGGAGCTGGCCCGGGAGTTCCTTCTGGAGCTCACCAGACCCAGCCAGCTTCGGATCAGTCCCTTTCTGAGGGGCTTCTACTTCACGGGGATTAGACCCGTGTCCCAGGATGCCCGGCCCCAGCCCGCCGTGGTTCCCCCGGTGCCCCAGGTTCAGAAGGGCGCCACCATGGTCTTCGACCCCTCCCAGATCCCGGGAGGCCCCCCTCCTCCACCCCGCTCGACGGGCCGAGTGGCCCAGTGGACCTTCCTCGGGAGGCTCCTGCCCGATGTCATTCTCCGGGACACCGTAGCGGTGGAGGCATCCATGGGAGGCCCCCGGATGGCCTTCCGGAAGAGGCTACTCCTCTCAACCGGCCTCGGGCTGGCATCGCTGCTGGCACTGTGCTTCTTCATCTCCTTCGTGGGGAATCGAAGACTCCAGCGCGAGACCCGGGAGGCTGTGGAGGCGGTGGAGGACATACGGGCGGGTGGCCTTTCCATTCCCTCGCTGGAGGACCTGGAGCGGTTGGACATCCTCCGGGCGCAGGTGGCGAAGCTGGCTCACTACGGACGGGAGGACCGACCCCTCTGGCTCCAGTGGGGGCTGTATTCCGGGTCCTCCATGTTCCCCCAGGTGCGGCGG
>JASFRP010000327.1:0-4925 GCA_050114895.1 Gemmatimonadota bacterium | reverse complement strand
CGCAATGGTCTGGGGATGGCAGAGCTCCGAGACGAAGAAGGTGTTCTTCTTGCCCCTGGCCTCACCGTGGAAGAGGGACATGGCCTCCGCCGCCGCCGTCCCCTCGTCCAGCAGGGAGGCATTCGCGATCTCCAGGCCGGTCATGTCCATGACCATGGTCTGGAAGTTCAGAAGTGCCTCGAGACGGCCCTGTGAGATTTCCGCCTGGTAGGGAGTGTACTGCGTATACCAGCCGGGATTCTCCAGGATGTTCCGGAGGATCACCCCCGGCACTACCGTATCGTGGTATCCCATCCCGATATAGGAACGAAAGACCCTGTTCTCCCGCGCGATGCCCCGGAGCTCCTCCAGGAGAACGTGCTCCGGAACGGCCGGTGGCAAATGGAGGTCCCGTTTCAGGCGGATGGCGCTGGGAATCGTGTCGTCGATGAGCCCATCCATATCCGAATACCCCAGGAACTCCAGCATCTCCCTGGTATCGGACTCACTCGGGCCCACATGTCTGCGAACAAAGTCGCTCTTTGGATCTATCGGTACGGACATGACTTTTCTTCCACCGTTTCCGCCGGAATGAACCTCGAAGCGAGAAATGCGCTTCTGCCCCGAGGAGGACCCCCGGAGCCTCGCCCCGGATGCGATTCAGCCGGCTGTGACAAGAATGGACCACCGGGCTCCGGGGGACCCCCTCCCGGCCGGTAGCCGAGAGGTCAGGCGAGTCCTTCCCCCCTCAACCCGGAAACCGTCCGACGTGGCTCAACCGCCCACGTGGTCCGTGTAGGCCGTCGCGTCCATCAGTTCCCCGAGCTCCCCCGGGTCCTGGACACGAATCTTGATCATCCAACCATCGCCGTAAGGATCCGAGTTCACCACCGCAGGTTCGTCGTCCAGTGCGGCGTTTACCTCCATCACCTCAGCTTTGACGGGGCAGAAGAGGTCGCTGACCGCCTTGACCGCCTCGATGGTGCCGAAGGCCTCCATCTTCTCGAAGGTGGCCCCGGGTTCAGGGAGCTCGATGAAGACCACGTCCCCCAGCTCACCCTGGGCATAGTCGGTCACGCCCACCAGGTACACCCCCTCGTCACCCGTCGGTTTGAGATACTCGTGCTCTTCTGTGAAAAGGAGACCTTCGGGAATCTCTGACATGGTTCCTCCGTTAGATGCTCAACATAGCCAGGCTGTCCACAATAGATCTGGTTTTCTGAGGGCGTCAAGGTAGCCCCACACCGTCCTCCCAGCCACCGGCTCCTCCCCGCCCCTCGGCTTTCGGAGGCCCGAGGCACAGGGTAGTTTTTCCGGAGACGGGGCACGGCCAGATCCGTGCCAATTTCTCGCTCCGGGGGTTGGGTTTGGGATCTCCCACCCTTCCTTCGGCCCCGAATCTCCGCGCCCCTCGAGTTGCAGGCCGGGCCGAGGACCCGCGACTCCTGAACCAAAAGCAAAGGTGTGAACAAGATGCCTGATCCCACAGCCCCCGGAGCGCACCCGGCCCTGACGACCCTTTCCGAAGAAGAGGGGATGTTCCGGGAAGCCGTGCAGGACTTCGCCCAGAGCGAGATGACACCTCGAATCACCAGCATGGACCGGGCTCAGGCCCTGGACCCGGAGCTCATCCCCCAGCTCTTCGAGCTTGGGCTCATGGGTATCGAGATTCCAGAGGAGTACGGAGGGACGGCATCCACGTTCTTCACCTCCATTCTCGTCGTGGAGGAGCTCTCCCGGGTGGACCCCGCGGTGGCGGTCCTCGTGGATGTCCAGAACACGCTTTGCGTCAACGCGGTCCTTCGATGGGGATCGGATGAGATCAAGGAAGTCTTTCTCCCTCGCCTCGCGGCGGACACCGTGGGTGCATATGCCCTCTCTGAAGCCGGGAGTGGATCCGATGCATTCGCCCTGGCCTGCAAGGCGACCCGGGAGGGCGACAACTGGGTTCTGGACGGGCAGAAGCTCTTCATCACGAACGGGAACGAGGCGGGGATATTCATCGTCTTCGCCAACGCGGACCCGGCTGCCGGTTACAAGGGAATCACCGCGTTCGTGGTGGAGAAGGGCACGGCTGGGTTCACCGTCGGAAAGAAGGAAGACAAGCTCGGCATTCGAGCGTCTTCAACCACCGAGCTCGTCTTCGAGAACGTTCTGGTTCCGGACCGGAACGTCCTCGGAGAGGTCGGGAAGGGATACAAGGTCGCCATCGAGACCCTGAACGAGGGTAGGATCGGGATCGGCGCCCAGATGGTGGGGCTGGCCCAGGGGGCGCTGGATCACACCGTGAGATATGTGCAGGAAAGGGAGCAGTTCGGCAGAACCATCGGCTCTTTCCAGGGAGTGCAATTCCAGATCGCGCAGATGGCAGTGGATGTCGAGGCCGCTCGACTCATGGTCTACAACGCGGCACGTCTCAAGGACGAGGGGAAGGACTTTGTCTACCCTGCCGCCATGGCCAAGCTCTTCTCCTCCCAGGTGGCCCAACGGGTGTCCTCCACCGCCGTGGACCTGTTCGGAGGGTATGGGTTCACCAGGGAATACCCGGTGGAGAAGCTCTATCGGGACGCGAAGATCGGATCCATCTATGAAGGTACCTCCAACATGCAGCTCCAGACCATCGCGAAGATGTTGCTCAAGTAGTGTGGGGGCGGTCCGTCTTTCCCGTGCCTTCTCAACCGGGTGTGAGGTCGCCATCTTTGTGATCCCTGCCGGAGCCCGCACGGCGGAGACTCCGACAGGGATCTTCTTTTCTCCATCGAGAAGGGCTGGAAGCTCATGGGCCTCGGAATCGGTGAGATCCTCCTTGTCCTCGCCCTGGTGATCTTGTTCTTCGGGGCCAAGCGCATCCCCCAGATCGCCCGGGGTGTCGGGGAGGGGATCAGAAACTTCAAGCAGGGGTTGGGGGAGGGGGAGGAAGAGGGAGACGATGAGCGGAAGCTGCCCGGAGGCCAGGACCCCTGAGCCACCCGTCGGCCGGGGCCTGCTTCGGGGTCCTCTTCCTTGCGGCCTTCCTCGACCTGGTGGGACATGGATGGACAGCTTCTGAAGAACGTAGTGGTGGTCCTGGACCACCCCCAGAACGTGGTGAACATAGCCGGCGTGGTGAGAGCCATGAAGAACATGGGCCTTCACCGCCTGCGGCTCGTGAATCCTGCCGAATACGACACCTGGCGAATCGGTGGAATCGCCCACCGCAGCGAGGATGTTTCGGAGGATGCGGAGATCTTCGACTCCCTCGGGGAAGCCCTGCGTGATGCCGTGTTCGTGGTGGGGACGACGGCAAGGGCCCGCACGGCCCACCGGAACTATGCCCGGCCGCGAGACCTCGGGCCCATGGTGGTGGAGCGTGCCGAGAGGGGAATGGTGGCCCTTCTTTTCGGACGGGAGGACCGTGGGCTGGACAACAGCGCCCTGGACCTTTGCCATTCGGTTGCCATCATTCCCACGAACCCCGACTACTCCAGTCTGAACCTGGCCCAGGCCACCCTCCTTCTGGCATACGAGGTCTTCCTGGCTGCGCAAGGAGACGCGGGAGCCCTCCCCAGGGGGAGAAGAACCACCCGTCCGGCTACCGTGGAGGAGCTGGAGAACACCTACGCGGCCCTGGAGCAGGGCCTTCACCGGATCGACTTCTTCAAAGCCCGTGCGCCGGAGGCCATACTCCGGACCATCCGCACGGTGATCTCGAGGGCCGAACCGGATCTGCAGGAGGCGGGAATCCTCCGAGCTATCGGCTTCGAGATCTCCTCCTACCTGGACAGGATTTCGGACGGAGGCACCGACCCGGCCGGTGAGGGTGGCCCCTCGAAGGGGTAGCGCGGAGGGGGAACCCACTGCCGCTCGACACACCGCGTGAACCCCCGACACCGACCCCCGGGAAGTCATTGTTCCGGGCGATGCAGAAGGCCTATCTTTGATTCTTGAGGACCATGTCCGGCGGACGAGCATCCCCAACCCCGGTTCCATCCACCCAAGACCCATCATGATCCCAGCGGACACAAGCATCGCCCGTTCCACCGTCGCGGAACGCTACCGTGTGCTGCTGGACATCGGGCATAACCTGGCCCGCACCCTCGGCCTCCAGCATCTCTACCGGACCATCTACAAGGAGACGGCCAGGGTGCTGGAGGCCGCCGGTTTCTACGTCTCCCTCTATGACAGGGAAAAGGACCTGGCCACAGTAGTATTCTATGCCGACCAGGGGGTGGAACGGAACGTGGCCATCACCTACCGCGGGTCGGACAGCGATGTGCTGCGCATCGGGAAGGGCGCCATCGTCTACGACCGGGTGGAGAACCAATCGCTGATGGTGCTCGGGGAGGCGGACACGGAAATCACCCGTTCGGCCATCTCGGCCCCCCTCATCTATGAAGGGGACGTGGTGGGGGCGATTTCCACACAGAGCTACCGGGCTCGGGCGTACCAGGAGGAAGACCTGGAGCTCCTCCAGGGGATCGCTGACCTGGCCGCAGTCGCCATCAACAACGCGTGGCACGTCACCGAGCTGGACGCCCGCCGGCGGGAGGCCGAACGCATCGAAGAGATTGGGCGGGCCATCTCCGGTTCTCTGGACGCCAAGGAGGTCCTCCGCACGGTCATCGATGCCGTGCTGGAGCTCCTCCAGTCAGACGGATCGAGTGTCTGGCTCCTGGAGGGCGAGAACGCCCGCGTCGCCGCCTCGGGCGGGCGGATCCAGCTCCCCGAGGGCGGGGTTTGGCAGATTCCCCAGCCCATTCGTGACGCCGTCGTGCAGGAACGCAGCCCTCTGCTCATCGAGGACCTTCCCAATAGTAGCTTTCTTCCCTCACACTTGAGGAAGAACATCCCGGCAAGATCCGCCCTCCTCGTCCCCCTGGTCCTGGACAAGGAGGTGGCGGGAGGACTCTCGGCGGCGAAGCTACAGGCCGGAAGCATCAGCAGGGAGGAAGTGGACCTTCTCCTTC
>JASFRP010000326.1:0-4927 GCA_050114895.1 Gemmatimonadota bacterium | reverse complement strand
GAGCCCGTCGGCCCGATGGTCCTGCGTCGGCACCCCTCCGGGACCGACCGAGAGCCGCGGACGGGGAAGAACGGGCCAGGCGGACTGCCGGCGTCAGGCCGAAGAGGAGGGCCACCAGGATGGAAAGAAGAAGGGCGAAGAGAAGGACCCACGGGTCAACTGTCACCTCATCCACCCGGGGAAGGGCGTCCGGCGCCATCCGCCTCAAGACTTCGACGCCGCTATACGTCAGCCCAAGCCCCACGGCCCCTCCCAGGAGGGAGAGGACCAGGCTCTCGGTGAGGACCTGTTGCACGAGGCGGCGCCGGCCCGCGCCCAGGGCAGCCCGGATGCCCACCTCGGTCATTCGTCCCTGGGACCGGGCCAGGAGGAGGTTCGCTACGTTGGCGCACGCCACCAGGAGAACGAGACCTACCGCCGCAAGGAGGATCCAGAGCTGAGTCCGGACGTCCCTCACCAGGTCATCCTCCAGGCTCATGAAGTTGAACCGCTTCTCGAAGTTGGAGTCGGGGAAGGCCTCGTCCAGACGCAATGCCAGGGCCTCCGCCTGCTCCCTGGCCTGTTGGAAGGTGGCGCCGTCGGCCAGGCGCCCCACGGTCTTGTAGATATGGCACCCGCGGCCACAGTCCTCGCTCCGGTAGTAGGGTCGCCACAATCGGGATCCGTCGGGGAAATCGAATCCCCGTGGGGCCACTCCAACGATCTCGTAAGTGTCGCCGTCGAACTGGAGGGTCTGGCCGAGGACGTTGGTGCCCCCGCCCAGCTCCTCTTGCCAGAAGCCGTACCCAACCACCACGGAACGGGGGGCCCCGGGGACGGCCTCTTCCGGCCTGAGGTCCCGTCCCAGGAAAGGCTTCAGCCCGAAGGTGGAGAGGATGCCCTCCGAGACCCGCGTGCCGGGGATGATGCGGGCCTCCCCCCTCCCCGTCAGGGTGGTGGATCCACCGCTGAAGCCCACCAGAGTCTGGATGGCGTCCAGAGACGCCAGATCCATGATGTCCGGACCCGACATGTTCCCCCGGGACTCCGGGTTTTGGACGGAGGCGGCCCGGACGGTGACGAGGCGGTCCTGATCCGAGTAGGGAAGGGGACGAAGGAGAATCCCGTTCACGACGGAGAAGATGGAGGTGGTGGCCCCGATCCCCAGGGCGATGGTGAGAAGAGCCGCCAGGGAGAAGGCGGGGTTCCTCACAAGAGATCGGAGGGTGAAGGTCAGGTCCTGCCGAAGGTTCTCCATCAGATTCACTCCGTCTCCTCGTTTCTTCCCGGCCCTGGTCGTCCGGGCTCGGACCGAGTGGGGGTTTCGTGATGGGGGCCCGAACCTCCCCATGAGGCCGGACGAGACCATGTCCCCGGTATTCTTCAGGAGGAACCAGGCCACGGCCCGGGCTCCCCGGGCATGCACTTCCCGGAAGCGGAGATGGAAGGTCTCCCGCATGGAGCCTCCGAACCTCCCACGGATTCGTTTTGGAAAGGCCCGAAGGAGTAGCTCGAACCACGCACGGGGGAGGGGGCCCGGAACTGGCGAGTCCTTCTGGGTCGACCTTCCGGAGGTGTGGGGTCCAGGCTTTGGCTGCGCCCGGGGCCTCCCGGAGTCTCCCTGTGCCTTCATCTCGCTCCCTCCGGGCCCAGGGCCTCGGCCCGCCGGACTACCTCTCGCAACCGTTGCAGCTCCGAACGTGCCACTGCCCGGCCCAGTTCGGTAATCCCGTAGTAACGCCGGGGCTTTCCCCGGTGACCCTCCGCGGGCTGGGCAGGTGTGTCGGTCTCCACCACCCATCCCAGATCTGTCAGGCGGGACAGGACCCGGTACAGGGACCCGATCTCAGGCGAAAGGACGCCTCCGGACTGGGCTTCCACCGCCTTCATGATGGCGTATCCGTACAGATCGCTATCCGAGAGGACCAGGAGGACCTGGAGGTCCAGGGCGGAGAGGGGAAGGGAATCGGAGGCTCGCCTGAAGGTGTCGTCCACGGGTCTCTCTCGTCGGCACGGGTGTCGGGTGGAGGGCCTATCGGCCACTCCAGGAGGAATCTCAGGCCTAATACATGCACAGTACATGTATTTGGACGGAAAGTTCCTCCAGAGGGTTGCATGGCTGCAGGGATGTGCCCGGAGCCTCGCGGCCGAGGCACCATCCGTTAGATTCTCCCTCGGATCCGGAGCGCGCCGGGACTGCCCGACCTGAAGGCTCGGGGGCAGCGGTGGAGGAAGGGGCTGAGTCGCTCGGGAACGAAGAGCTTTCCCCTGAGGCACGGCTTTCAGCTTGAGACCCGAAGGTGTGAAGGAGGATGACCATGAAAGACTTGTGCGTTCAACTCACCCACCGCCCAAGCGACCTGGCGAGGGTCGCACAGGCGCTGGCGAGCCGCGGCGTGAACATCAAGGCGCTGGCCGCCCTGAAGGTCGGGCCGGACGCGATGGTTCGGATCCTCCCCGACGATATCGTCGCGGCGCGCGGAGCCTTCGAAGCCGGGAACATCCACTTCGAGGAGAGCGAGGTGAACACCGTACTGATCGAGAACAAGGCCGGGGCCCTGGCGGCCGTCGCGGACCGCCTGGGCTCGGAAGGCGTCAATCTCGAGGCGGTCTACCTCACCGGAATCATGGACGACCTGGTGGAAGTCGCGTTCGTGAGCGACAACCCCAAGAAGACCAAGAAGGTTTTGGAAGAGTTCTGAGGGGTGGCCCGAGGGTGGGATAGGCCTTGGAATCCGAGGGCGCTCGCTCGGGAGAAGCATCCGAGGATCTTGCCGACTCGTGAGCGTCTGCAGACCCGACTCCCTGCTGGGAGAGCGCGCCGGACGGTGAGCCTTTTCCCTCAGCCTGCCCTGAAACTACCCGGGCCATCAACCGTACGTTTCCTTCGAGGCTACCGGCTCGGACAGGGACCCGGGGGGGGCCGGTGAACCCCTCCGAGGAGGACGAGGAATTGGAGTTCCGCAGGTGAGGTGCCTGGCTGCAGCGGAGCTTGGGGGCGCTACCCTGTTCTGGGGGCTCGCCCTGGCCGGGTGCACCCGCTTCGTCACCGTCGACCGACTGCCTCAGGCTTACTACCAGACCGCTACCCCGTCCCAGGACGTTTCGGGCGCCCTGGAGGTGGCCATGCGGGCCGTGAAGAGGATCCGGGTCACCGGAGCGTATGACAACTACCGCTTCGCGCCCGGGGACCAGCCGATGGAGGGGGACCCCCTGACCCCGGAGGTCCTGGCTCGCGCCACGGACACCTTCTCCAGCTCCACCTCCCGGGAAGCCTCGGCGGTGCAGATCGCCCGGGCAGGGCTGAAGGTCACGCTGCTCACGAACCAACACCCGATTCAAATCCCAGACACGATCGTGGAGTATCAGGAGACCCCGGAAGGGAGCGCCTCCACGGGTCCTCGACCCATCGAAAGCGTCTCGGTTCTGCGAAGCCGATACAACATGGTGGCCGATTCCCTTTCCGTCCTGCGCTTCGAGGTCCTCGCCGAGGACGCTCAGGCCGACCTGGCGCTCCTGGGGACCGTCTATCCGGCGGACACCCCGCCTCGGGCCCTCTCCACCCTGAGGGTTCCCATGGGCAATTCGGAACGCTTGTCCTGGGGGTCCTTCGTATACGTCCTGGGGCACCCCGGCGGGTATGACATGGTGACCCAGGGAATCGTGAGCGACCCGGGCAGAGGCCCGTCGTCGTTCTTCCTCATCGACGGTCTCTGGAACGAAGGCATGAGCGGGGGGCCGATCCTGGCGTTCCGGGGCGAGGACGAAACGCTCGAGTGGGTGGGGATCGCCAGAGCGGCCGCCGGCCGCACGGAGCAACGACTGGTGCCGGACCCGGACTTTATCCCTGAGCGGGAGGAACGGACGCTGTACCGTGGCCGGATCTACATCGAAGAGGTGCAACGGATCCTGTACGGGATCTCATTCTCCGTCCCCACGGCCGCGATCCGGAGGTTCACGAATCGGAGTCGGCCCCGACTGCGAGCTCGAGGATGGCCGCTGCCGGACGACTGAGCTACAATGCCCCGGACGAGTCCTTTTCGAAGGCGGTGCGGCGGAACGGCGCCGGAATCTGGGGCCTACATCGCACGTCTGAAATGGCCCACGCCAGCCGTTGGGGGAAGAGGGGGGCGCACCAGGACAATTCACTTCCACGATGCGTCATTTTGGGTCCCTCGGACGTTCCTATTTCAGCGGAGGTATTCGAGGGGGCTCGAAACCTCCAAGAGTAGTCAGGTAGCCTTTCAATAAGGAGAGTGTAGCATGAGAAGACTCCTGTTGGCCTTGGCCGTGCTGGTGGCCATGGTAGCCGCGCCGGGAAGGGGTTCCGCGCAGGAGCGGGGTTCCGTAACCGGACAAGTCGTCGCCTCGGACACGGAGCAACCCGTCTGGGGCGTGCTCATCGAGATCCCCTCCCTCAACCTGAACACCATCACGGATGAGCGGGGACGCTTCCTCTTCGCCTCGGTGCCCTACGGCCAGGTCACCGTCCGGGCCAGCGTACTCGGGTACCGGATGGCGGAACAGCTGGTGACGGTGGGCTCGACTCCCGCCACTCTGGTTCTCACGCTGGAACCCGACCCCCTCTTGCTGGACGAGCTGGTGGTCACCGGGTACGGAACGGAACGCCGCGCCAACGTGGCCGGGGCCGTGTCGTCGCTCCGGACCGAGGCGGTGGCGGAGCTTTCCATCACCTCCGTCAACCAGGCCCTCCAGGGGCGGTTGGCCGGGGTCCAGATCAACCAGAACTCCGGCACTCCCGGCGCCGCCGCCACCATCCGGGTCCGGGGCTCGTCCTCCATCTCCGGCGGTAACGATCCCCTCTGGGTCGTCGATGGTATCCCCATCAACCAGGGCGACTACTCCAACCTGGGAGGGTTCGGCGGCCAGAACATCGACGCCATCAGTGACCTGAACCCCGACGAGATCGAGAGCATCGAGATCCTGA
>JASFRP010000325.1:0-4927 GCA_050114895.1 Gemmatimonadota bacterium | reverse complement strand
TGGTATAGAGATAGGGTTCTTCGTCCTCCTCCATTCCCGGCACCGTCCCGTAGAGCATCCGCTTCCCTACCGCATCACCCGCAGGGAAGTACCGATCGGCCAGCCACTGGTCGATGATGATGACCTGCTGCGCTCCGGCGTCGTCCCCGAGCTCGAAGGCCCTTCCCTCCAGCACTGGTATGCCCAGCGTCTCGAAATAGCCGGGGCTCACTCTCGTGTGGAATGGAGACAGGACGGGCTCCCCCGGCTCGGGTACGTACCCCTCGGGCAGGATGACGCTGGCCGAGACATCTCCTCCGAAGGGGATACTGCTGGTCACCGCAGCCGAGGTCACCCCGGGGAGCACCCGGACCTCCTCCAGGAGCCGGTCCACAAACTGGCTCTGGGACAGACCGTCCGGGTACCTGGCCGGGGCCATATGTACGAACCCGCTCAGGACCCCTTCCGCCTCCAGTCCCGGGTCGATCTCCAGAACCTCTCTGAAGCTTCGAAGCATCAGACCGGCGCCGATGAGGAGGACGAAGGCCAACGCCACCTGCCCCGTCACCAGGCCGTTCCTGAGCCACAGGGCACGGCGGCTGGCGGTGCCGCTACGACTCTCCGACCGAAACACGGTGTTGAGGTCCGACCGCATCACGTGGACCAGGGGGATGGCCCCGAAGGCCACTCCGGCCCCCAGGCCCAGGAAGAGTGTGAAGGCCAGCGCGACACCGTCCAGGGAGATCTCCGCACCTCTGGGGAGGTCCTCAACTCCCAGGGTCGTCAACACCTGCAAGCCACCGAAGCCTACCAACAGTCCGAGGGCCCCACCCACGACCCCCAGGATCATCGCCTCCGTCAGGAGTTGCCTCCCCAACCGCCCCCGGTCCGCCCCCAGGGCCAGCCGCGTAGCCAGCTCCCGCATCCTCACGTTGGAGCGGGCGAGCATGAGGTTGGCGATGTTCACGCACCCGATGAGGAGGACGAAGGCCACCCCTCCCCAGAGCATGAGGAGAGAGGGGCGGATCTCCCGCAACATCTCGTCCTTGGCGAGAAACACTCGGGTGTTGAAACCCACGTCCTCCAGGAGCTGCTTTCCGTTGGGGACGGGCCACTCCTCGGAAAGCCGGGCGTTCAGGGCGTCCACCTGAGCCCGGACCTGCTCGATGGTGGCGCCGTCGGAGAGGCGACCCAGCTGCTGGTAGTTGTTGTTGTGGAGTCCCTGCAGCGTTCGTTCCTCCGGGCGGAAGGGGATGGGAAGGAGGAAGTCCCGCGGCTCATTGTCCCCGGCCAGGCGGAAATGCTCCGGCAAGACCCCCACGATGATATAGGGCTCCCCGTCCACCCGGAGCTCCGTTCCCAGCACCGAAGGATCCCCGGCGTACCGGTCCTGCCAATACCGGTATCCCAGGATCACCTTCTGATGGTTCCCCGGCTCCATCTCCTCCCAGAGGAAGTTCCTTCCGATGACGGGAGTGATCCGGAGCAGAGGGAGAAAGGTGGACGTCACCCGCAGGGTCCGGGCCCTCTCGGTGCTCCCTGCCTCCCCCACCGTGTTTCCCCAGCCCTGGTAGTTCGCCACCTCCTGCAGCCCACTCACCTCGTCTCGCCGGAAAAAGAAGTCCGCCCCACCGTTCGAGGCCCTCTCCGCCCCTGCTCCGGGGTAGGAGTTGTAGAGGGAGACGATTCGGTCCGGCTCGTCGTAGGGCAGCGGCTTCAGGAGCACCGTATTGACGACGGTGAAGATGGTGCTGTTGGCTCCGATGCAGACTGCAAGGGTGAGAAGGACGGTGGCGCTGAAGGCCTTTTCCTTCCAGAGGAGCTTCGTGCCGAAGCGGATGTCCTGCAGGAGGGTATCCATAGAAGGTCCAAAGGATGAATCGTGGAGCAGGACGGAGCTCCCGACACCGGGTTGGGAGGCTCCTCGGCGGCAGGGTTCCGCTGACTCCTACAACCAATCCCGAATCCGGTCGAGGATCAGCTTCAGAATCCGGCGAAGAATCGTGATCATCGGAGTTTCCCCTATAGGCGGAGTATTGCACCCTCCAGCCCTACGGCGGGGACCCCGGGCAGGTTTCCCCGGGAGACCGTCGGCTCTATTGAACCCCGGCGGGGTACAGTTCGTATTAGATGGTCAGGGGGAGTCAGGAGAAGGGCCCGGTTACCGATGTCCCGTGGCTCCCGGTAGGCCGAGACCCGATCCAGGAGGATGACCATGGCCAGATGTGAAGGAACCACCCGGAGCGGTGCGCAATGCAAGCTCGACGCGCGCCCCGGCTCACGGTTCTGTCATCTCCACGGCGGTGCGGAAGAGGATGCGGAGATGAGGGGCACGGATGCTGAAGCGGAGGCCGTAGAGGATACCCTGGAATGGGAGGACATCTTCCCTCTCTTCCTGGCTGGCGTCGCGGCCGCCGGCTTGATCTTCTTCCTCCGGTCCTTCGGGAGATGGATTCCGCGCCCGTAGGAAGGAGGAACCGGGGCCGGGCCCTGAAGCCCGGCCCCTGAAGGTATCGCCCCTCAGCCTCCCGTCTTCCTCTCTCCTCCCTTGTCCGGAAGCCGCACCAGGTCCATCCGCTCCTTGATGTGGTCCTCCATCTCCAGATAGGGCACTCCGTCGGTCCACCAGGCCGGCGCCGGCTCACCCTTCAGAAAGTGATCCCAGAACTCCTTCTGTCGGACCGTGTAGTCCTTTCGGTTCGCAGGCTCCCGGAGCCCATGGTTCTCCCCCACGTACTGGAGCATGACGATGGGCTTCCCCAGGCGCCGCAGCGTGTTGAAGTACTCGATCCCCTGGTTCCAGTCCACCGCGCCGTCCTCGTCGTTGTGCAGTAGGAGGACCGGGGTCGTGATGTTCTCAGCGAAGTACACAGGCGAGTTCCGGGAGTAGGCCTCGAGGTAGTCCCAGGGTCCTCCCAGGAACCGGCCCTGGCTGCTTTCGAATATGGCCCCATCGGCGCTTCCAGAGTTCCAGTATATGGACGCGTACATGGAGATCATGTTCGTAAGTGGTGCCCCCGCCACGGCGGCGGCGAAGGCGTCGGTCTGGGTGACCAGGAACGCCGTCTGGTAGCCTCCCCAGGAGTGGCCGTGTAACCCCACTCGCTCCGGATCCACCACGCCCGTCTGGATGGCCGCCTGCAGCGCCGGCAGCACGCACCATACGGCGGACATCCCGGGATCGTTGACCCGGTAGGTGATGTCGGGCATCAGGACAGCGTATCCGTTGCTGGTGTAGACCGCGGCGTTGAAGCCATTGGCCGAGGGAAAGGTGTAGCTGTTCAGCCCCTGGGAGAGCTTCTCGTAGATGTAGACGATGGTGGGGTAGCTCTGCCCCTCCTGGTAGTCAGCCGGGAGGAAGAGGGCTCCCTGGAGTCGGTCTCCCTTGTCGCTTTCGTAGTCCAGGAGGATGGATCCGTCGGACCATAGGTACTCCGACTGCTCTGGGAATCCGTCGGTGATCTGACGCGGATTCCGCAGGCGGGCGTTCGTGACGTAGTAGTCGGGATAGTCCTGGACCGTGGACCAGGATACCAGATAGGTGTCGGCATCCTCGGCTTTCATCAACCCGCCGTACGAAGCGTCCTGGAAGGCCAGGACCTCCACCCCAGGCCGGCCTCGGGTAAGGAGGCCGTACCCGGACTTCTTGGTCCACTCTCCGTACATCCCAAGATAGATGGGATCCGAGAGGTCGATCCCCTCCTCCTCGTCAGGGTCGAACTGGAGAGGGAAGCCGTACCGTATCTGGTCGGTCTTTCCGTTCACGGTGAGGTTCGTCCCCTCGTCCCCGTGGACCCCCACGCGCCATAGGTCCCAGTTGTCGTAGAGGAGGACGTTCCGCCCGTCCTCCGTCCAACCCCTGGGAGACACCGGAGGCTCCACGATGTTGTGGTCGTCCTCGGTATTGATGAAGGAGGTGGGAACATTAGCGGAGATGTTCCGATCCTCTCCCGTCCCGAGCTCGTAGGTGTGGAAGTGGCCGTCCTGGTAATACAGGTAGTGAGTCCCGTCGGGTGAGATGTCATAGGACCAACGGACCTTCTCCAGGATCATCTCCCGGTCGCCCGTTCGCATGTCGACGGCATAGATGTCCCGGAAGCTGCGCCCGTCCAGATTCGCCATCAGCTCGTACGGGTGGTCGTCGTATCCCACCGCCCACGGCCCTTCCCGTGCCGGACTGACCGTATCCACCTCGTCGTCCGCGAGGCGAACGAACCGGTCCTCCTCCGGCCAATAGACAGAGAGGTAGCTGAAGCTCCTGTCCCTGGCAGCCTGGACCTGCTGCATGGCCTGGAGACGGGGCTCCTTCCAGTGCCAGAGCACGAGATCGGGTTTTTCGTCGTCGTCGAGCTCCTGCGATTCCGGCCGGGTGGGGCCCTCCGGCGGCGCCTCCTCACCCCCCACTTCCTCCTCCTCACCCTCCTCCTCCCCGGCGGCAGCCTTCGCCTGGGCCTCCTCCGTCAGTTCCACCTCGTGGATTCCGAAGAAGAGGGCATCCAGGGCTTCGGACCAGCGGGGCGTGTAATCGGGTGAGACCGTCATTCCGTCCGGGAAACCGGCAGCTCCGGCGGGATCGAAGTGGACCTTGACTGGGCCGGTCCGACTGCCGAACCCCGTCCACCCCAACACCGAGTAGAGGGGATCCTCATAGTCCTCGTCATCCACGCCCTTCAGGGCCGAAAGGCCGTCCGCGTCCTCGGCCCAGGCGAGGCGGGAGTAGCGGGCCTCGTCACTTTCCAGGACTCGGATCACTCCGTTCTCCATGTCCCGGAGCTGGATTCCGTTGCCGGCCTTTCCATCGGCATCCACCACCCACGCCAGCCATCGACCCCCCTCGTCGAAGGCGAACTCGGCCACATTCCCCAGGTTCTGCCGGAGCCCCGTGGCCAGCTCCTGGAGAATGAGGTCCGAGCCGCTGGCCCGGTCCTCTCCATTCTCCCCACCCGAC
>JASFRP010000324.1:0-4945 GCA_050114895.1 Gemmatimonadota bacterium | reverse complement strand
GAATGGAGGTTTTGCAGACCTCTGCCTTACCACTTGGCTACGGCGCCAATGTGAAGAGGGGCGATGGACGGCTGTTCACCGGATCGCCCCCCAGAGCGGGAAACGGGACTCGAACCCGCGACCCCAACCTTGGCAAGGTTGTGCTCTACCAACTGAGCTATTCCCGCGTGACTTCGGAGGGGCATTTTCCTGTACCCGCCGAGCCCGCCGGCGGTTCCTGACTTCCCTCCCGGAACGCAGTGTGGAAGCTAGAAATCCCCTATGTAGGTGTCAAGCCATCCAGGCGCCACGCTCGTTTTCCCTAATCCGTTCCGCCCGTTAGATTTCCTTCCGTTTTTCCCGGGGAACCCGGGGCGGCCTCCGGGTTTCCAACTGAGAGGGCTCAGACACTCTAGGAACGATCCGGTCACCGATGCGCCGATATCTCTTCGCTCCCTCCCTGGTGCTGGCTGTTGCTCTGGCGGCCGGCCCCCGGGAGCCCCTCGCCGGGCAGGAGTTACCCTGGTTGGCTGGAGGGCAGCTTCGGCTGGATTTCACCCCGTCGTTCTGGGGTTGGACTTCCCGTTTCGGCTACCGCACCGATCCCTCCGGTGGCGTCGTCGAGGAGGTCGAGTCGCTGGGGATGGATCTGACGGCCGACCCCCTGGGTAGCGAGATCCTCCCGTATCTTCAGCCGTTGGAGAGTGAACTCCGGAGCGCCCTGCAGGACGGCGGCTACCAGCTCCGACTCGGGGTCAGCCAGGCCGTGGTGCAGCAGTCGCGACTGGTCTTCCCCTTCCGGCTGGACGTGGGAATCACGGATTGGCTCACGGTGGGGGCCATGGTCCCCTTCGTTCGGCCGCGCACGGAGCTCACCTTCGCCCTCGACGCCGATTCTCTCTCTGCGGACGTGGGGCTGACCCCCGGCACCGGCTCGTTTCTCTCCACATTCGACGCGGTCCTGACCAGCGCGGAGGCAACGAATCCCGGGGATCCCACCGTTCTCGCCGCACGAGCGTACTTGGATGCCCTCGCCGCGGCCTACGCCTACGGATCGGTCTTCCCGGCGATGGGCTCCACGACGGGGGCCCAGCTCCAGGCCCGGCTGGACGACCTCAGGACAGCTCTGGAGGCCGAGGGTGTAACGGGAGTTCCGGAGACGATCCCGCTGGCGGAGGCGTACCTGGACCAGGAGGCCTTCAACTCCCTCCTGACCTCCCCGGCCATGCGGGCCTATCCCCTGGAGGATTGGACCACCCCCTGGACCATGGGGGACGTGGAGATCACCGCCGCAGTCCGACTGCTACGCCATGGATTCCAGCCCGATTCCCTGGGAGAGCTGCCCTTTCTGAGAGCCCAGGTTGGCATCCAGGGGTTGGTTCGCCTGGGCACCGGGGGCCTGAAAGATCCGGACCGCTTCCTGATCACGGATCCGGCCGATGGGCAGATGGATTTCGAGGGAAGCGTGTTCGGGTTGGTGGAGGTGGGATCCAGGTTCGGAGGCTGGTGGCAGGCTCGTTACGGGATCCAGCAGGAGGGAGAGGCGATCCGGCGTATCGCCGGACCCTCCGAGATCCTTCCTCCCGTGAGCCGTATGGCCCCCCTCAATCGAACGCCCGGTAACTACTTCGACTTCCAGATCAACCCCCGATTCTACTTCACCCCGGAGATGACGTTCGGGCTCCGGTATCGTTTCTGGGCCAAGGGGGAGGACCGATACGCGCTCGCCCCCATGGATCCGGAGACTCAGGCGCTTCGGGACTACCCGCCTGCCCTGCTCCTGAACTACGAGACCCGGGAGAGGCTCCAGGAGCTGGGGATCAGCGCCACCTACTCCACGCTGGCGGCGCATGCGAGGGGGGAGGCCCGGTTTCCCCTCCAGGTGCGCTTCACGTACCTCCGCCCCCTCAGCGGCGCCGGGGGCCAAACCCCCAAGGGGGGACGCTTCGAGGCGGGACTCTCCATCTTCAAGTGGGTGTGGGGCGGCGGGAATGGCAGGGTGGAGGACACCGGCACAGGGTAGAAGGACTTCAGACGGACTCCAGAAGCTCCCGTGCGTGATCCCTCGACTTCGGTGAGTCCGGGTCTCCTCCCAGCATCCTGGCCACCTCGGTGATCCGATCTTCACCCTTCAGCTCCCGGACTTCGGTGGAAGCCAAACCTTCCTCCTCTCCCTTCTGCACCGAGAGCTGATGGTGGGCGCGGGAGGCCAGCTGAGGCAGGTGGGTGATCACGAACACCTGGTGGTGGTCCGCCACCCGGCGGAGCTTGTCCGCCACCTTGAGGGCCACTTCCCCACCGATCCCGGAATCGATCTCGTCGAAGACCAGGGTGGGCACGCTGTCGGTTTCCGCAAGAATGGCCTTCAGTGCAAGCATGATCCGGGAGAGCTCCCCACCGGACGCAATACGGGACATGGGCCCCGCCTCGAACCCCGGGTTCAGGGATGCCAGGAACTCCACCCGCTCGGCGCCTCCGGGACCTGTCTCCTCCAGCGGTGAGAGGTCGACCCGGAACTCGGCGTTCGCCAACCCCAGCTCCGGAAGCACCTCTTTCACCGCTTCCTCCAGCCTTTTCGCCGACGCCGTGCGCCGGTGGGTCAGCTCGGCGGCCCGGCCCTGCAGCTCCCGGGAGAGCCCGGCCAGGGCCTCCTCCTCCCCTCGAAGATCCCGCGGTGCCTCTGCCAGCTCCTCCAGCTCGGCCTCGACCCGCTTCCCCGTTTCCAGAACGTCCTCCAGGCTGGGCCCGTATTTTCGTCTCAGCTTGAAGATGAGGTCCTGGCGCTTCCGGATCTCGTCCAGGCGAATCGGATCGTCCTCGATTCCCGAAGCGTAGCTTCCCATCCGCTGGCCCACCTCGGCCAGGATATGGAACGCCTCGGAAAGGACCCGAGTTTCCTCCTGAAGCCGCGGATCCCGGCGGGCCAGGCGCTCGAGGAGGTCCTGGAAGTCCGCGACCCGGTCGGAGAGGGAATCCTCTCCTTCGTAGAGGCCCCTGTGGAGCCGCCTGGCGCCCGCCGTCAACTCCTGAGCGTGCTCCAACCGCCCCGCCTCCTCCTCCAGAGACTCCTCCTCCCCTCTGGTCAGCCTCGCCTCCCCGATCTCCTTGAGCTGGAACTCGAGGAAATCTGAGCGAGCTTCCAGCGCACGCACCCTGGCCCTCCGCTCCTCCAGCTCGCTCTTCCGTCTTCCCACCTCCTGGTGTAGCCGGCGGACTTCGGCGGCCAGATCCCCGGACCCGCCAAAGGCATCCAGGATATCCCGCTGCTCCGCAGGCCGAAGGAGGCTCTGATGCTCGTGCTGCCCATGGATGTCCACCAGAAGCCCACCCAGGTCACCCACTGCGGACGCAGTGGCCGGGGAACCGTTGACCCACGCCCGGTTCCTCCCCTCCTGGGCCACCTCCCGCCGGAGGATCAGGAGACCCTCCTCCGACGGGAACCCCGCCTCTTCCAGCTGCTCCTCCAGGCTCTGCCGGCGGGAGAGGTCGAAGACGGCTTCCACCACCGCCCGCTTCGACCCTTTGCGTACCACCTGGGCCGACGCTCGTTCTCCCACGAGGAGTGAAAGGGCACCCACGATGATGGACTTCCCGGCGCCGGTCTCTCCCGAGAGGACGTTCAGACCCGGTTCGAGCTTCAAGGACAGGTCGTCGATGACGGCGTAGTCCCGGATCCTGAGTTCGATGAGCATGCCTGGGCGTGAGAAGTGAGGGACGGGCTCCGGGCGCACCCGAAGAATCTAGACCAAGGGAGTCGGGCTCTTCAATGGGCACACGGGCCAAAGGCAGGCCGCAGCATCCCCCGGGGGGAGGATTCGTCCTCTGCCCTCTATTCCCCGTGGGACCGAATGGCCCAGTTCAGCTTCTGCCGGAGCGTGGAGAAGAAGGTCTGTCCGGGGAATCGGACGAGCTGGACCCGGGCAGCAGCCTGTCGGATCACCACCGACTCGCCCATGAACAGGTCCGTGCCTGCCTGGCCGTCCACCGTGAGAACCAGGGAGCTGTCCATGTCCAGGGGCACCACCGTCACCGTCTCCTGCGCGTGGATGACCAGGGGGCGCACGGCCAGCGTGTGGGGGCATATCGGAGTCACCAGAATACACCCCATGGCGGGGGCCACGATGGGACCCCCGGCGGAGAGAGAATACGCCGTGGAGCCGGTGGGGGTCGCGATGACGACCCCGTCGCCGCTGAATCGTCCGACCTCTTCCCTCTTCTCGTTCTCCCCCACGAGAAGGTCGAGACGGGTGACCCGTGCCATTCCGCCCTTGTGGATGACGAAATCGTTCAGGGCGATATGCCGGTCCCTGCGGCTGCCCTCAGCCCCCACGACGATGGCCTCGAGGGTGGATCGGGAATCCAGGACGTAGTCTCCCAGAAACAGCCTCTCCAGGGCATCCTCCATGCCGTCCAGGGTTACGGAAGTGAGGAACCCCATGTGTCCGAGGTTGATGCCCAGAACCGGAACACCCAGCTCCGCAACCAGACGGGCTCCCCAGAGGAGCGTTCCATCTCCACCGAGGGTGACCAGGAGGTCGATCCCCTCCTCCAGGGTATCTTCCATCTCCGCCCCGAGGGGATCTCCGGGCCGCAGGCGTTCCTGGAAGACCACCTCAACTCCGTGCTCCTCGAACACGGGCTCGAGGCGCGCCATCATGGGCTTGAGACCCGGATGGCTCGTCTGCCCAACCAGTCCCAGGCGTCGGAATTCCGGAGGCGCCGGAGGCGCTGGACTCATCAGGCCGACTCCATGACCCGAGGTCCCAGGGACGGCCCTCGAGCAGCCTGAGCTCCAGCCATTTCCAGGAGGTGGGCGGCGATGCCCTGAGCATCCAGGTCGATCTCCCGGAGCAGCTCCGCCCTCCCGCCGTGGGCCACGAACCGGTCCGGTATGCCGAGGGACCGAAGCGCCACCCCGTGGCCGTCCGCCCGCCCTTCGATCTCGCGAGCCACGAAGGCGCCGAAG
>JASFRP010000323.1:0-4947 GCA_050114895.1 Gemmatimonadota bacterium | reverse complement strand
GTTGGGGATGCCGTCGAGACCGTCATTGTCGAAGAGCCCGAAGTCCACCGTCCTGTCGGCGGCCTCCACCGCCTCCAGGAGATATTGCCCGACCTTGCCGTCATTGCCCAGGCCGAAGTTGTCCCCCACCACCTCGGCCATGGTGAAGCTGGTACGGGTCCAGGGAAAGGTCTGGCCCGTCACCTCCAGTCTCCTGCCGGATACCTCCCGGTAGTATTCGCTGACGGTGCCGTACTCGCTGGGGCCGTCGAAGAGGGCGGCCTGGAGATCCTGGGGGGTGACGGTGGGCTCGGGCGAATCGGTGAAGAGGGCCAGAATCACCGCCACCCTGAGAGATCCCCCTACGGTCATGGAGAGCTGGGCCGACCTTTCAACCCGGGCGATCCACCCGTTCTGGATCGTGAAAAAGTCAGGCTGCTCCCGGATCAGCTCGTAGTACCCCGGCGGCAGGGTCCGCCCCATGGCCTGAGCCGCAGCTTCGATGTCCTGCCCGGCGGCGCCGGAAAGGACCGGGAGGAGCGCTGCCAGTGCACCGGAGGCCCCCATGAGCACGACCCCTGCACGGCACGTCATTGTCCGGAACTCCCCTGATCACCGGTGGGGATCTCGATCTGGACGATCTGGATCTGATAACCGGAGACCGACGTCCTGAGCTCGTCGTCGCCGTCGGCCACCTGCTCCACCGCCACCGAGGGAATATCGGCCACTTCCTGGGTCTCCACCCGGAAGCGGATGGAGCCCGGCCTGTCCAGGAGGACGATGACCTTGGAAGATCCACTGGCATGGTGAAAGTACACCTCGCCGTCCGTGGTGGTGATCTCGCCCAGCTCCGTGCCGCCGTCCATGGAGAGCACGGCGGAGCCCTCGGCCCCGTTGGGGGAGACCAGACTCACTTCGAAGGTTCCCGGTCCCTTGGGGCCCGAGGGCCCGGTGGAGTCCTGGCAGGCCCAGACCGTCAGGGCCAGAACGCCCAGGACGGCACCTCCCAAACGGACACGGAGGGGGCGCGGGATCACGGCGACAACTGGGCCCGGGCCATCCATTGCATCTTCCTGTGGGGTTGAAGCAGTTGGGAGAGGATCCTACCTCCCTGTTTCAATTTCCGAAAGCTCTTACGAGCCGACGCAAGGAGACCCCCCCGACTCTAGGCACCGACACTGCTTCCTGGAACTTCCCTCTTGGCCAGCGTCCCAAGGGCGTGGGCCCGACCCCGGGCTTCACCAAGGACCCGGTAGAACCGCGGATCGTCCCTGATCCTCTCGAGGTTCGGGTCGATCTCGAAGAAGCGATGGTTCCGCACCCCCACCTCGATGGAGCGGTCAAGCCAGCGAAAGGCCTCGTCCGCCTTTCCGGCCAGCGCGTAGAGGCTGGCTACCCAGTACGTGACGATGAAGAAATCCCACCCGAATGCTTTCACCTCGTCGTCGAGGTACTCCAACACTTCGTCTCGTCTGCCCTCGGCGCCCTTCAGGAAGCCGAACGCGGTCTTCCAGAGGACACCCTCGGGATCTGCGGCCTTGAGCCGCTCCGCGGAGTCCCAGGCCCGGTCCAGCTCTCCCTGATATCGATACGCCAGGGAGAGCCACGCCAGCTTCGTGGGAATCTCGGCGACCACCTGCTCATACTCCGCGACGGCTGCATCGAACCTTCCCTGGTGCAGCCGAACCGTGCTCCGGAGCCAGTGAGCAAGGGGTGCGAAAGGATCCACAGCCAGCCACCGATCCACCTCCAGGAGCGCCTCCTCGTGAAACGACGAGTACAGAAGGAGACATGCCCTCCACATCCGAGCCTGTCCATGCCCTGGATCCGCGGCGAGGACCCGGCTGAAACCGTCGAATGCGTCTTCTACCCTGGCATCCTTCAGGTCGAGGTTTGCCAGGACATAGAGGGCATCGGGTTGTTGGGCTTCCAGGGCCAGAGCCCTTCTCGCCGCCTGTTCGGCCTCCACGAGGTACTTCGGATCGGGCCGCAAGCCCGTGTCGACATACCAGAGGTTCGCGCAAGCAAGGGATCCGTATGCCGCGGCCATTCCGGGATCCAATTCCAGGGCCCTCTGAAGCATCATGACGGACCGATCCAGGGTCTCGGGGGCTGGTGAGTCCAGCAGGAGCCTTCCCTGAATGAAATACTCGTATGCTTTGGTGTTGGCTGTAGGAACCGGGCGAGGTTGCGGCGTTTCTCCCTCGACCTCGACGAGTCCCGCTTTCAACGCGCCTGCGACTTGCTCCGCTACGCTCTCCTGGAACGGGAAGAGGTCCTCCATCAACCCGTCGAACTTCTCGGCCCAGAGGTGGGACCCGTCCGCTACGTCAATGAGCTGTGCAATGACCCGCAGATGGTCCCCTGAACGCCTCACGCTACCCTCCAGGACGAAAGAGACACCGAGGTCTCTTCCGATATCCCTCACGTCGGCGGCCCTTCCTTTGTACTGCATCACGGAAGTCCTGGCGATTACCCGAAGCTGAGGGTTTCTGGACAACGTGAGGACGAGCTCCTCCACGATCCCGTCCGCAAGGAAGTCACTCTCTTTGTCGGGGCTGATATCCTCGAAGGGCAACACCGCGATGGAGGCCCTGGCCGGGCCCGATCTTCGAGCCGCAGTCTCCGGTCGGTATTGGTAGGTGGCCAGATCCGCGAGAAGCTCCGGCATACTCTGGTAGCGTCGGTCAGGATTCTTGGCCAGTGCCCTGAGGATGATCTCTTGAAGCGCCGGCGGCAGGTCTGGCCGAAGCCGAGAGGGCGGAACCGGATCCTCCCCGATGATCTGGTAGAGAAACCCAGCCGCCGTGCTGGCAGAGAAGGGGGGTGTCCCGGTCACCATCTCATAGAAGACAGCCCCCAGGGAGAAGAGATCGGTGCGTTGGTCCGTCCGGTCGCCGGAAGCCTGTTCAGGGGACATGTAGGCCAATGTACCCAACGGCATCCCGGACACTGTGAGGCCAGGGGCCCCCTCGATCCTGGCCACGCCGAAATCCAGCACCTTCAAGCCTCTTCTTGCGGGGTCCTCCTCCTCCCCGAGGACCATGATGTTCGCCGGCTTGATGTCACGATGGATGACGCCCCTGCGGTGAGCCAGCGCCAGCGCATCAGCGACGGCAACGGAGTACTCGGTGGCCTGATCAAGGGGGAGCGGCCCTTCGGCGATCAAGCGCTCCAGCGTGCTTCCCTCCACGAATTCCATCGCAATGAAGCTCATCCCGCCCGTCTCGATGAGCTCGAAGACGGTAGCGATGTTGGGATGGGAAAGGGCAGCGGCCGCCTGTGCCTCCCGGTGGAATCTCTCTCTGCTCTCAACCGCTCCCAGCGCAGCCTCCGAGAGAAACTTGAGAGCGACGGGCCGCCGAAGACGCAGATCCTCGCCTTTGTAGACCACTCCCATTCCACCTTCGCCGAGCTTCTCGACAATCCGAAAGTGGGAAATGGTCTGTCCGATCATGAGAGCCTCGGATGAAGCGGCTGCAACCCGCACAGGCCAGGAAACCCTGCCAAACCCACAGGTAAGACCACCCAAGGCGTTGTGAGACGCCCGCTCCAGCCCGGTCAGCCACCGAAAGGCATTATGAGGATGCAGTTAAGGAATGGGCAAGGACGGCAGAAGAGTCAGGAGAAGCACCCACCATGAGCCACCCGGGGTGCGGTCTACATCGCCCTCCCCACCGTCAGGTGATACACCGTCTGCTGCCTCTCATAGATCACGAGGGCGATCCCCTCGTCCTGCGCCTCTGCGAGGACCTGGCCGAAGATCCGCCCCAACTCCCGCGATTTCCGTGCAGACACCGATTCGAAGGCGAGGTCCGCGATCCGTCGGATATGGGGCCGAAGGTCTTCGGGCACTCCGTCGATGATCTCCGCGGGGACCTCCGCCGGTGGCGCGAACGCCGCGTAGGAGAGGTCGACGCTGGTCCCGAACTCGTGGGAGCTCACACCTGCGGCGGCGTTGGCGTTGTTCCGGCGCAAGCGCGCCTGCCCTTCGGCGGTGCGAAGGGCACTCGTGATCTCCATGCGGTACGGCGGCAAGCGTAGCTCGGAAAGCCGCTCCTGGAAACGCGCTCCCAGCACCTCGAGGACGGCGCGCAGATCAGGGACCACGTGAGCCGGTGAGGTGCCCGGTCGCACGATCCAGTACCGGGTGCTGTCCTCCAGCTCCACCAGACGACCGGCCGCGACGAGGGAATCCAGCGCATCCTCGTTCTCGGCCCGCACCCCGAGTTGCCGAGCCCTGGTTAGATGGGAGGCGTTCAGGAAGCGGCGGAGCGCCGCTTCCTCGCCCGGCGTCATGACGGGGAGCGGGCTCAGGATCCGGTCGGCCGACCGGGCGAGCCGATCGGCCGCATCGATCCGCTCCGTGAGAGTCGCCTCAATCTCCGCTCGGGTCTCCTCACGGGCAGCCTCCACGGCGGCTCTCTGGCGCTCCATCATCCCATAAGCCAATAACGCCATTCCAGGGACGAGTACAAGGGCCATGGTCGTTCGTCTTCCTAGACCCGATGTCGAGCCAATACCGCCCGGCCCCTGGTCCCGGCGGCCGACCGTGTCCTCGGGCTTGGCGACCTCGTTCGCGCTCCTCCTTGTCAGCCATCCAAACACAGATACCTCCCCGTTCGGCCAGCCCTTTCGACCCGCATACATCCTCAGGATGATGGAAAGGATAGGTAGAAGATGGTCCGAGTGGCCAGCCCGATCCTTGCCCATTCCGCAGCCCATTCACAGGTGGAACGCACGATCTGTCGTTCTTGCTCGACCCACCACTGCCCCGCAGATTCCTCGGCAATCCCAAGAGCCTGGGGGCCCTTGAATCGGCTATCCCCAGGCTCATCAGCTAGGAGGGCTCATGAATCCGGTTCACCGTCGTCCCTTCCTCGCCGTGCTCGGGGGGCTCCTGCTCTGCGCGCCCCTGGCCGCCCAGGAGGGCTTCACCATGGCGCAGGTGCGCTCCTACCCGTTTCC
>JASFRP010000322.1:0-4971 GCA_050114895.1 Gemmatimonadota bacterium | reverse complement strand
CAGGTCTCCTACGCCGGACCCTACGAGCTGGAGGGAAGGAACTACGAGGATTACCCCTGGTTTCAGGAGGTCATCCGTCGTGGCGTTTACGTCAGTGACGTCTTCCTCGGCTATCGGGACTTCCCCCATTTCGTCATAGCGATCTTCCGGGAGACCGATCCCGGGCAGGGGTTCGTTCTCCGGGCCACCATCGGCACCGACTTCATCGATCGTCTGGTGAGGACCCTCCTCATCCAGCCGGGGGGAGACGCCTTCCTGCTGAACGGCGACGGGATTCTCCAGACCCGGTCCCGGTCCTACGGGGGAATCCTGGAGCGGGTCCGGATTCCTGGACTCCCGTTCAGCACCCAGACGGAGCTCACGGAGCTGGAAGACGAGTCGGGAAGAGACCACATCGTGGCCTATACCCAGGTGGACGGCTCCCCGTTCACCCTGGTCATGGTCAGTCCCGCGGGTCCCCTCCAGTCGGGGTGGGCCACGCTCCGGAGGAACCTGGTCCTCTTCCTGACCGTAAGCGTGTTCCTGATCCTGGGGGTGGTCTTCTGGGGGGCGACCTGGATGGTGAACCGAGCCCGCGAGGCCGACCGGTATCGGGCCGCCTGCTATCACAAGATGGAGTATACCAACAAGATGGCGGCGCTGGGGCGCTTGAGCGCGGGAGTGGCGCACGAGATCAACAACCCGGTTTCCATCATCACGGAAAAGGCCGGACTCCTGAAGGACCTCCTTCTGATGTCCGAGGCCATCCCCCCCAAGGAGCGGATGCTGGATCTGGTGGACTCGGTCCTACGGTCGGCGGATCGGTGCGGCGGGATCACCCACCGTCTCCTGGGCTTCGCCAAGCATATGCAGGTCCGGGCCGAGACCATCGACCTGGATCGACTCCTCGAGGAGGTCCTGGGGTTCCTGGAGAAGGAGGCGGCGTACCGAGACCTCCAGGTAGTCCTGGACTTCCCTCCGCATCCGCCCACCACCGTCAGCGACAGAGGGCAGCTTCAGCAGGTCTTTCTGAACATCCTGAACAATGCATTCGCCGCGGTGGATGACGGAGGACGCATCGAGATCGGGATCAAGGAAGTCGAGCCTGACTCGGTGGCGATCTGGGTGGAGGACAACGGGGTGGGGATACCCGAGGAACATCTCTCCCACATTTTCGATCCCTTCTTTTCCACGAAGAAGGGGGCCGGGACGGGCCTCGGTCTCTCCATCACCTACGGGATTGTCCAGAAGCTCGGCGGAGAGATCTCCGTGAGCTCCAATGTGGGGGAGGGAACCCGGTTTACGGTCACCCTTCCCAAGGGAAAGGCTCTGGTCTAGGAGCGTACATGGAGGGATTGCGCGTCCTGATCGTCGACGACGAGGAAGAGCTGGTCAGCGCTTTGGTTGAGCGTCTGAACCTCAGGGGGTTCCGGGCGCATGGCGTCACCAGCGGGTCAGCGGCCCTGGCCTTCCTGCGGGCTGAGGCGTGCGACGTGGTCCTTCTGGACGTCAAGATGCCCGGGTTGGGAGGGCTGGAGGTGATCCGACGCATCAAGACCAATGACCCCCACCTGGAGGTGGTCCTCCTCACCGGCCACGGCTCGGTGAAGAGTGTCGAGGAGGGGATGGCCCTGGGCGCCTTCGACTATCTCATGAAGCCCGTGAAGATCGACAACCTGGTTCGGATCCTGGCTGCGGCAGGCGCGAAGAGTGGCGGGACCGCTCCCGACTCGGAGGGAGAACAATGAGCGACTGGAAGGTCCTCCTCGTGGACGACGAGGCGGATTTCGTCGACGTTTTGGCCGATCGGCTGGAGGCACGGGACCTCGAGGTCTTCAAGGCCAACAGCGGGGCTGCGGCCCTGGCCCTGGCGCAGGAGAGAACCTTCGACGCCATCGTCCTGGACATGGCGATGCCTGGGATGAACGGGATCGAGACGCTGGAGCGGCTTCTGGAGATCAACCCGGACCTGCAGGTGATCCTCCTCACGGGCCGGGCAACGCTGGAACAGGCGGCCGCGGCCATCCGCACCGGGGCCCTGGACCTCCTGGAGAAGCCGGCGGAGATCGACACCCTGGTGGAGAAGATCGAGTTGGCGGCCACCCGCAGGTGGTCCCTGGAAGAGAAGCGGATTGAGGAGCGAGTAGCCGACATCATTCGGAAGAAGGGGTGGTGACGGAGATGGAAGAGGCGGCGTCCCCAGGTTCCGGGGCCATGAAGCGACTACGGGAGTTGATGATCCCCCTGGAGGAATATCCGTGGGTCCGCATCGACGACACGCTGGGGCATGCGGTTCGGGTCATCGAGGCGGCCCGGCTGGAGGTGGGGCAGCGCGCCTCACTTCCCAGGGTGTTGCTGGTGTTCGACCATGACGATGATCTGGTGGGGATCGTTCGCCGAAGGGACATCCTGAGGGGTCTGGAGCCGAGTCTCCTGGTGGACCAGCCCCTGGAGTATCGGGCCAAGCTCTTCGAGGTCGCCGCGGATCCTCACCTTGCGGAACTCTCGTCCGAACTATCGAAGGAGGTGACCCTGGACCGGGTGGTGAAGGGGTTGAGGGACCAGGCGAACCGTCCCGTGGAGGATGTGCTTCGGCCCATCCCTGCCTCTCTGGGGCCGGACGACCAGGTCATGAAGGCCGTCTACGACATGGTTTCCCTGAACCAGAGCCTGATCCCCGTGGTGGAAGATGACAAGGTCATCGGCGTGGTCCGTTCGGTGGACGTCTTCCACGAGCTGGCGTTGCTTCTGGAGTGAACTACTTCACCCCAAAGGCGGAACTCCTCAAGGGTGTCTTTCTATGACCATGGATGCGTCGTCCGGATCCTCCGGGGCGTTGATTGAAGAACACAGGGATGGAACGGAAGAGCAGGACAATCCACACCGGGACGAGGTGCCCCCGGGGAAGCGGATGAAGAAAGGGGGAGGGGAAGGCCGCCCCGTCCTGAAGGAGGAGGATCGCCGAGCGAACAGGAGGAGGACCTTCTTCATCCTCCTGGGCGTGGCCCTCTTCACCCTCGTCTACCTGGCCCCCGCTCCGCCCGAGGCGGTGGACCCCATGGGCCAGAGCTTCCCCCTGAGCCGGGAAGGGCGATTGGCCCTCGGGCTCTTCTTCCTGGCCGCCACCTGGTGGGTGACAGAGGTCGTGCCCATCGGGATCACCGCCATCACCATCGGAGTGGTCCAATCCCTGTTTCTGATTCGACCGGCTCGGGACGCCTTCACCGACTACATGGATCCCTCCGTCTGGTTCATCTTCGGGTCCCTCATGATCGGGATGGTGTTCACCCGAACGGGTCTCACTCGGCGCCTGGCCTACAAGATGCTGGCCCTGGTGGGGGAGCGGACCAGCATGATCTATCTGGGATGCTACCTCATGACGGCGTCCCTTACCCTCATCATGGCCCACACTGCCGTGGCCGCCACCCTCTACCCCCTCCTCGTGGCCGTATACGCCCTCTACACGGAAGAGGGCGGACCGACCCGCTTCGGTAAGGGGCTCTTCATGGGGATGGCCTTTGTGGCCGGGGCAGGGAGCATCATCACGCTCCTCGGGGCAGCCCGGGGGGCGGTGGCCCTTGGCTTCTTCATCGAGACCACGGGGCGGACCATCGGTTTCTTCGAGCTCACCTACTACATGTTGCCAGTGGGTGCCCTCATGACCATCCTGCTCTGGGGGTTCTTCATGCTCTGGTATCCGCCAGAGAGGAAGACCATTCCGGGGCTCAGGGACCGGGTGAACCGGCTCTACGAGACGCTTGGGCCGATGCGAAGGGAGGAGGTCCTGGCACTGGTCTTCGTACTCGGTGCCATCGCGACACTGAGTCTCCGATCCTTCGTGCCGGCCCTGGCAGGAGTGGACAAGAGCGCCATCATCCTGATCCCCACCATCCTCCTCTTCCTCTTCAAGGTCATCTCCCTGGACGATCTTGAGGGAACTTCATGGAACATCGTCCTCCTCTTCGGCGGGGCCATGAGCATCGGCCTCTGTCTCTGGCAGACGGGGGCGGCTTCGTGGCTGGCGGTGCACTGGCTCACCCTGTTCAGAAGCGCCCACTGGTTGGTCTTCGTTCTGGGCATGGCCGCCTTCGTCATGGTCATGACCAACTTCATCATGAACGTGGCGGCCATCGCCATCACCATGCCGGTGGCCCTGGTGATGGCCCCGTACCTGGGGGTGGAGCCGGAGGTGATTTTCTTTGCTGCTCTGGTGACGGCGGGGATGCCCTTCCTGCTCCTGGTAGGGGCGGCGCCCAACGCCATCGCCTATGCCAGCGGTCAGTTCACGACCAAGGAGTTCTTCACCACTGGAGTCCCCGCGAGCCTCCTCCTCATGGTTGTCCTGGGGCTCTTCGTCTGGATCATCTGGCCCCTTATGGGGATGCCGGTGCTTTTGTCGTGAGGTCAAGGCTAGCGTGAGTGACCGGGTCGGGTGCGGAACCCTGCCGGGCGAGAGGTCCGGACCTGCCCGTGCGACAGGGTGAACCACGCCAGGCGATCTCCAGAAGAGTGCGGATGGGCCGCGGACCATTCCGTGAGAAGGGGGGTGTCGGACCTGTGACATACGTGCCGTCGATGGAATCGCTCTCGAGGGAACAGCTGAACGACGCCCTGATACGCCTGAACGTCCTTCGGACCACGGGGGCGCTGAATCCCACGGCACTCGGCCTCCTGGAAGGGGCCATGGAAGCCCTCTTCTCCGTGTCCAGGCACCTCATCGTCTATGGCAGTCTCGCTCCCGGCGGCCTGAACCACGGCCTGGTATCCGAGTTGGAGGGGGAATGGATGAGGGGTTGGGTGACGGGCGAGCTTCAGGAGAGGGGTTGGGGTGCGGCCATGAGCTATCCGGCCCTCCGGTGGTGCCCTGAGGGGAAGGACGTCGATGCCTTCCTCTTCGTCTCCTCTCAGCTTCCCGAGCACTGGCCGCGGCTGGACGACTTCGAGGGGTTGGAGTACAGACGAATCCTGGTTCCCTTCTGGTCGGCCGATGGT
>JASFRP010000321.1:0-4971 GCA_050114895.1 Gemmatimonadota bacterium | reverse complement strand
GTGGTAATAGGTCACGTCACCAACGGTGAACACATAGCCCAGCCATGCCGAATCGGGAGGGTGGAACTTCCTCTCCCGATTGTGGGCGGGAACTGCGAGTATGTCGATCCTGTCCAATTGGATCACGTCCCCGGGATGCATGAAATGGTCAGCCTCTCCCAGCTGCTTCTTCATGCTGTGAGGTGCCACGACAATGGTCTCCGGGCCGCGGACCCTGGCGATATCCTCCTCCGAAAAGTTGTCGTAGTGGGGATGGGTGAGAAGTATGAAATCGGCCTCACTCTCTTCTGAGACTCCCCAGGGATCCACATGGATCTCAACACCAGCTCTGCGTATCCGGACAGAGGATTGGCGGAACCAGGTCACTCCATTCAGCAGGTCGGACATGGATCCTTCCGGGTGTAGCGCTTCGAATTCCGGTGTAAGCTAAGGCGGCCAGAATGGGTAAAAAAGGTTCCGCCCGGGCATTCTGGCGTGTCAGATTGGCAGAAAGCCTGCTTTTTCGGCATCTTGACTGCGTCGGAGCGTGGCAAGGTTCCTGCTGATGAAGGTTTTTCCGCCCTCCCGCCTCATGGTAAGAGCCGTTCCGAGAGGCGGCGAGGAAGGATCAAACGAACGGATAGAAGAGAGGACTCATGGGTGAGCGATATTCCCTCCCGGTACTTCCTCTCCGGGACACGGTGGTCTACCCCGGGGTGGCGGTCCCCATCTCCGCAGGGAGACCGGGTACGGTGGAGGCGGTGCAGGATGCTCTGGAGGGGGACCGGAGGCTCTTCGCCGTAGCCCAGCGAGAGAACGTCGATGATCCTCACCCGGACATCCTCTATTCCGTGGGCACGGTGGTGAGGATCATCCAGACGCACAGGGTTCGTGGTGGTATGCAGCTGCTGGTCCAGGGTGAGGGGCGTGCTCAATCCCTCTCGTATGTGAGGGAGGGTGAGGCAATGCTGCAGGCCAACCTCATCACCATGGAACGGCAGGCCCCCTCTCAACCAGGGGACCCGGCGTTCCAGGCTCTGGACGGTGAGTTGAGAGAGCGAGCAGCCGAGCTGGGGACCCGCCGTGGCGTTCCGGTGGAGGCTCTGAACCAGCTGATCCAGGGGGTGGATGATCCCGGGGCCTTCGCGGACCTCGTGGCCTTCTATCTAGAGCTTCCAACCGCGGACAAGCAGAAGCTCCTGGAAATCCTGCCCGACGAGGAGCGGATGCGAGCCGCCCTGGTGGCGGTTGAGCGGGAGTTGGCCCGTATCGATGCCCAGGAGGATATCCAGGCCAAGGTCCAGGAGGAGCTGGGAGAGCGTCAGAGGGAGATGCTTCTCCGGGAGCAGCTGAAGCAGATCCAGAAGGAGCTTGGGGACGAGGACGAGCGAAATGACGTCGAAGAGCTCAGGGAACGGGTGGCTGCCCTGGAGCTCACCGAGGAGGCTCGCACCGAGGTAGAGCGGGAGCTCAAGCGGCTGGAACGCACGAGCCCGCAATCCGCAGAATACCAGGTGATCCGGACCTTTCTGGAGTGGGTGACCGAGCTCCCCTGGGGGGACCGTACCGAGGACAAGCTGGATCTGGCCACGGCTTCGGAGATCCTGGAGGAGGATCACTACGGGCTGGAGGACGTCAAGGACAGGGTGTTGGAGTTCCTTGCGGTACGGAAGCTTCAGCTCGAACGGGCTGCGGAGGACGCCGAAGCGGAGGAGAGCGCCGAACCCGAACCCGAAGACGAAGGCGAGGGGGGAGGAAGCGAAAAGGGGGACGATGGAGTCGGCAAGGGCCCCATTCTCCTCTTCGGGGGGCCTCCGGGGACCGGAAAGACCTCTATCGCACAGTCCATCGCTCGGGCCCTGGGCCGGAAGTACGTCCGGATCTCCCTGGGAGGAGCCCGTGACGAGGCGGACATTCGGGGGCATCGCCGCACCTACGTCGGGGCCATGCCCGGGCGAATCATCCAGGGGATGCGCCAGGCGAAGACCAAGAACCCCGTGTTCCTCCTGGACGAGGTGGACAAGCTGGGGGTCTCCTTCCAGGGGGACCCCAGCTCGGCCCTCCTGGAGGTTCTGGATCCGGCTCAGAATTCCACCTTCACCGACCACTACCTGGGCATTCCCTTCGATCTGTCCGAGGTTCTCTTCATCGCCACGGCCAACTACGTCGACCGAATCCCGCCCCCACTCCTGGATCGAATGGAGCGGGTGGAGTTCGTGGGCTACACCGAGAAGGAGAAGCTGGAGATCGCCAAACGGTACCTCCTCCCGAGGCAGGAGAAGGAGTCCGGTTTGAGGGAAGAGGAGATGAGGATGGGAGACGATGCCATTCTCTCGACGGTCCAGAAGTACACGAGGGAATCCGGTGTCCGCCAGCTCGAGCGTGAGCTGGGGAAGCTTTCCCGGAAGGTGGCCCGGAAGATCGCCGGCGGTGAGGTGAAGGTTGTCGAGGTGGACGAAGACATCGTCCGAGAGCTGTTGGGCCGCCCTCGGGTCCATCCCGAGCACATGGCTCCCACCGATGCGGTGGGAGTGGCGACGGGCATGTTCTACACCCCCATGGGGGGCGACATCATGTTCGTCGAGGCCTCTGTCATGCGGGGGAAGGGTGGGCTGGTTCTCACGGGGCAGCTGGGGGACGTCATGAAGGAGTCGGGCAGGGCGGCGTTGAGCTACGCGAAGGCCCAGTATGAGCACCTGGGGATTCCCGAGGAGGCCCTGGAGGACAGGGAAGTCCATATCCACGTTCCGGCAGGGGCCATACCGAAGGATGGCCCTTCGGCAGGAATCACCATGGCAACCGCTCTGGTCTCGGCCCTTTCGGGTCGGAAGGTTCGGA
Organism: Gemmatimonadota bacterium; assembly: GCA_050114895.1. GTDB lineage: Bacteria > Gemmatimonadota > Gemmatimonadetes > Longimicrobiales > Gaopeijiaceae > JASFRP01. The sequence goes on along the minus strand of JASFRP010000321.1, from coordinate 2,154 downwards.
GGGACGTGGCCATGACCGGTGAGCTGACCCTCACGGGAAGGGTCCTGCCCATCGGGGGCCTGAAGGAGAAGATCCTGGGTGGAGTCCGGGCCGGGATCAACGAGTTCATCCTGCCCAGGGAGAACGAGGCCGATCTGGAGGACATTCCGGAAGAGGTTGCCGAGAACCTCACCTTCCACACGGTGGAAGACCTGGATCAGGTCATCGCCGTTGCCATGATGTCTGACACCCCGATCTCTCCCGGGAAGGGCAAGGTCACCGGTGGTGGGAAGAAGACCCGGGCGAAGACGTCGAAGAAAGCGGCGTCCCCTGGGAGGGAGACGGCCGAAGGGGTCGTGGAAGCCTGAGGGCTCCCCCTGTGGCCAACGGGGACCGCGGGAGAGTTGTCTGTCCCTGATCCCCTGCCGGTCCTGAGCCTCAGATCACGTCGACGCGGCCCGGAGGGCCATCCTGGATCTCCCCGATCTCGACGGAGAGAGGCGCGCTCTCCTCCAGGGAGAGGAGCAGGTCAGGGGCCAGCTCCGGAGCCACCGCCACCAGAAGTCCGCCTGAGGTCTGGGCGTCGGCCAGGAGCAATCGGCGTTCCCTGGGCATTCCCTTGGAGAAACGCACATCCCCCTTGACGTCGGCCAGATTCCGCAGGCTTCCTCCGGGAAACCGGGAGATGGACGCCAGCTCCAGTGCGCCGGGGAGGAGGGGAACCGATGCATTCTCTACACGTGCGGAGACCCCCGAAGCCCTGAGCATCTGGCGCAGGTGGCCCAGGAGTCCAAATCCCGAGACGTCGGTGGCAGCCCGGATTCCAAGGGCCCTCACGGCCTCTGCCGCCCCTCGGTTGAGGGTAGCCATCGAGTGGATGGCGGAGCGGGCGGTCTCCGGGTCGGCCCGGTCCTCCTTGATGGCGGCGGCGATGATTCCGGTTCCCAGGGGTTTGGTCAGCACGAGACGATCGCCGGGGCGAGCCTCCGCGTTGGTGGTCATCCTGTCGGGATGGACATCCCCCACTGCAACCATTCCGTACTTCGGCTCCGGGTCGTCGATGGAGTGCCCCCCGAGGATGGGAATCCCGGCCTCGCGGGCCTTTTCAGCGCCTCCTCGAAGGATTTCCCCAAGGGACCCCTCTTCCAGGTGTTCTCTGGGGAAGGCCAGGATGTTCAAGGCGAAGAGGGGTCGGGCGCCCATGGCGTACAGGTCCGAGAGGGCGTTGGCCGCGGCAATCTGACCAAATGCAAACGGGTCGTCCACGATGGGGGTGAAGAAGTCCGTCGTCACCACCAGGGCACGCTGGGCGTCCAGGAGGTATACCGCGGCATCGTCCCCCGTGGAGGCGTCTACGAGGGCGTGTGCGTCCTCAGTCGGTAGCACTTGACGCAGCACCTGCGCCAGCTCGGCGATGCCGAGCTTGCAGGCTCAGCCGGACCCGTGGCTGAGCTGCGTCAGGCGGAGCTTCCCGCGTTGATCTTTCGGCTCTTGGGCCATGTATTCGGCTCAGTCCGTGGAAACATGTCGAGAAAAGAGGGTACTCTGATCCCGCAGACAGTGACGGTCTGTTGGGGATCGTAGTCTAGCGCCGCAGGAGTGTGCCCGCCACAGAGTGCCCCACCTTTGGATCCGTGTGTGGTGGGGACTGGACACACGGGAGTGCTGCACCCCCCCCGCTCCACCGGAGAGGGACATCCAGAGAAGCCACGAGAAGGAAAAGGAAGCACGAGGGTATGACGCCCCTTTCCGGCTCCGTCCGGCAACGATTCGCTTCTGAGATCCGGAAGCCCGAGGAGGACATCAACCTGGCGCTGGCGGCGCTCCTGGTGGCCCAGGAAGAGTACCCTCAGCTCCCGGTGGACCGGTATCTGTCGCGGTTGGACCTCCTCGCCGAGGAGACGCGGGATCGGCTGGACGGAGAGACGGCGCCCCTCCTGATCCTTCAGGAGCTCCTTACGACCCTTTACGAGAGACACCGTTTTCGCGGTAACAGAGAGGCCTACTATGACCCCCGGAATTCCTTCCTCAACGATGTGTTGGATCGGGGCCTGGGAATCCCTCTCACCCTGGGGATCGTCCTCATGGAGGTCGGGTGGCGCCTCGGCCTGCCTCTGGAAGGAGTGAACTTCCCGGGTCACTTCCTGGTTCGCTTCCACGGTGATGCGGTGGACC
>JASFRP010000320.1:0-4973 GCA_050114895.1 Gemmatimonadota bacterium | reverse complement strand
TCTCCGGGTGGTCTACCATACCTGCGGCGGGATGATGCCCCTCCTGGAGATGATCGCCGACATGGGGCCCCACGCCATGGAGACGTTCACTCCCCCGGCGCTGGGGGGCGACACCCGCCTGGCGGAGGCCAAAGAACGCATCGGAAGCCGGGTGTGCATGATCGGGGGCTTCGACCAGCACACCTACTTCCGTGGGTGCTCCCCGGAACAGACGCGGGAGGCCGTGCGTCGGTGCTTCCGGGAGGCGGGGGACGGCGGAGGCTACATCCTGGCACCCTCGGACCACTTCTTCGACGCCGACCTTCCCCTCCTGGAGGCATTCGGGGAGGAGGCCCGGTGCTGCGTGTATGCTCGGAGATGAGCCCCCCTTCACCTACCCACCTGCGGAAAGGTCCTGCCGGGCGGGCGACGTGAGTTGCACAGGCCAATTGGGCAACGAGAGGTGCTCAACCCGGTTGGACCGAGCCGCATACGCGAACCCGAGCGATAAGGACCGACTCCCCTGGACCCGGGACGGCAGAACCCCCCGCCGGCTTGGCCGACGAGGGGTCTTTCCCCACCGCCCCACCACCCATCCGATAGGTTCAGGGAGCCAGGGGGGTTGCCTGGAATCCCGAAGATCACAGCGGAGCCAGTGGGATCAGCCCGACCCCATCGGAATCCCATCCTTGTTCTCGGACAGCCAGGATCGGAAGCTATGGAGCCCGGGGTTCAGGGCCCGCGTGGGCTCCACGGGTCGCGACCGGCTGAAGTGATCTTCGAAGTCGTGGTAGAACTGGAACATGTTCCCGGTGTCGTCGGCGCCGGGAAAGCCCAGGGCGCGAAAGGCGTCGAAGGGTACAGGATTGTATTGGACGGGCTCCCCCAGGGCCTCGGACATGGCGGCAGCCATTTCCTGTCCCGTGAGGTGCTCTCCCGAGATTCCCACCGTCTCCCCCACGTACTTGGATCCGCCCTTGAACAGAGCATAGGCGACCCGCCCGATGTCTTCCGCCGCGATCCCGGCGAGCTTCCTCTCTCCCATGGGAAGGTTGAGAACCAGGGTGCCGTCCTCGTTTCGCTGAGGCTCCAACCCAAAGTGGATGAAATTGTCCCAGTAGAAGGTGGTCAGGAGGAACGTTGTGGGCACCTCCAACTCTCTGAAATACCCGTCCGCCTCCCCCTTTCCATCGAAGTGCGGGACCTTGTAGTGGTCCATTAACGTCGGCATGCGATTGTCGTCCAGGGGAACCCACTGCCGCGTGTCCTCCAGGGTGGACCAGATGACGTGCTCGACACCGGCAGCCTTGGCGGCCTCCGCCAGGTTCCGGGCCTGGGCCTTCTCCCTCTCAGGAGAGAAAAGCTCCCAATAATTCGTCACACAATACGCCCCGTGGGCTCCCGCAAAGGCCTTCTGGAGGCTGGCACGGTCATCGAGGTCGGCTTGAACCAATTCAGCGCCCCGCTCGGCCAAAGCTCTGGCCTTTTCCGACTCCGGGTTTCGGGTGATGGCACGAACGGTGAAAGGCCCGCCGGTGTCCTCCAGAATGGCCCGGGCCAGTCCACCCCCCTGCGCCCCGGTTGCGCCGACAACCGCGATGATCTGCTTGCCCGACATATCCTCGACTCCTCCTGCTCGCTGTCTTGGAGAAAAGTTTTAAGTTCAAAGCTGTTTATGCCCCTGTAGGGTAAAGGTTCCCCGGGTCTCCACTTCTTCCGTCTGGGCCCGGGCCGTGACCAGGGGCCTCAGCGGTGCGTTGGGGGCGAAAACGCCGTGGTAGCGGTGACGGTGGATGGGGGAAGGGGGGAGAATCTTGGCCAGGCGGTCTAGTGTTTGGGCAGAGTCCTTTTCTCTGACCCCGTCCTCCGAAACCAAGCCAGAGCCCCGTAGGCTCCCGCGCCACCTCAACCCTTTATCGCGCCGCTCTCGCGACGCGTTTGGGGTTTCGCGCCCTTGACTCGACGATCGCGGCGTTTTGATCTGCTCGCCTAAGTCCGAGGATCGCTGACGGAATCCTCTGGAGTGAGATCCCCGAGCAAGCCACGGGCGGAACCCGTTTGATCCTCCTTCCCACGCCCGCGAGAAGAACGAAGGCGAAGCGCCTCCAGCCCTGATCCTTGCCTTTTTGTACGCGGTATTGTATACAATAATCCATGCAAAATCATGACCACCAATCCGTCCCCCTGGAAACCCTGGCCGACGAGTTCGGGACTCCCCTCTACGTCTATTCCATGGACTGCGTCCAGGAACGCCTGCACACCCTGATCCGGGCCTTTGCCTCGGTTCCTTTTCTGGTGGCGTACTCGGTGAAGGCCAACGGGAACCTGGCTCTCCTGAGCCGCCTTGCGGGCACGGGTTGCGGCGCGGATATCGTGAGTGGGGGCGAACTCTACAGGGCTCTCCAGGGCGGGGTACCTCCATCCCGAATCCTCTTCGCTGGCGTGGCCAAGTCCGACGAAGAGATTCGGGCCGCCCTGGAGGCCGGCATCTATGCCTTCAACGTGGAAAGCGGCGACGAGCTCCATCGCCTGGATGCTCTGGCGGCTGGGATGAAGGTCCAGGCGCCTTTCGCCGTGCGCATCAACCCCGACATCCTGGCACCCACCCCTCACGAGTACACTCGCACCGGCCACGCTACCACCAAGTTCGGGGTGGCGGTTCCCGCCGCGATGGAGTTGTATCGATGGGCCGCCTCCCGCCCTCACCTCGGGGCCCGGGGCATCGACGTCCACATCGGATCCCAGATCGTGGACCCAGCCCCGTACGTGGCGGCCCTGAAAACGGCTCTCGAGGTCGTCCGGCAGCTCGAGACAGAGGGAACGGTGCTGGAGTTCGTGGACTTGGGAGGCGGGTTCGGCATCCCGTACGAATCCGACGGGATGAACATAGAGGCCCTGGCCCAGGCGCTCCTACCCGTGTTGCGAGGACGGAACCTCCGCCTGGTCCTAGAGCCGGGGCGCTACCTGGTGGGGGAGGCCGGTGTGCTTCTGACCCGCGTGCGATGGGTGAAGCGGGTTAGCGCCTCCCAGGCCGGAGAAGAAGGGGTGGAGGCCGAAGGAATCAGGTCCGGACGTGGAGAATCCAGCGCCGCCCATAAGGTCTTCGTCATCACCGACGCCGGAATGTCGGACCTCCTCCGACCCAGTCACTACGGGAGCTACCACCCCATCGATGTGGTGGGCGCCGCCAGAGCCGAGAAAGAGATTGTCGACGTCGTGGGCCCCCTCTGCGAGACCGGCGACTTCCTGGCACGGGACCGTCTCCTGCCCCTTCCCCGCCCAGGCGACCTCCTGGCCGTTCGCAATGTGGGAGCCTACGGGTTTTCCATGGCCTCCAACTACAATGGGCGGCCTCGGCCGGCAGAAGTCATGGTGGAAACGGGAAGGGTCCACCTCATACGGAAGAGGGAGGAATACTGGGACCTGATTCGAGACGAGTCCATCCCGCCCCCTTTCGCACCAATCGGTATACAAGATAAGGTACGTCATTGTGCAAGAAGCGAGATCGAGCTCGGCACCGAGCCTGATTCGCCAGCGGACCGGCCTCTGAGTCCGACCAACCCAGGGGAGTAGCCATGAAGAACAAGGACCGGAGTCGTGGGCAATTGAACGACGCGGCCTACGAGCAGATCCGTGAGATGATCCTCAAAGGATCCCTGGCCCCGGGGGCCCGGATCATGGAGAGCGAGTTGGCGGAGCACGTGGGCATGAGCCGGACCCCGGTCCGGAGCGCCTTGCATCGGCTCCAGCAGGTCGGCTACGTCCGGGCCCTGAACGGGGGGAAGAAGGCCAAGCTCATCGTGGCCCCCCTCACCAAGGAGGACGCCCGGGAGATCTACCACATCGTGGGAGCACTGGACGGCCTGGCCGCCTGGCACGCAGCCCATCTCCCCGACGATGCGCGGCAGACTCTCTCGGATCGCATGACCGAGATCAACGACACCATCGAGAAGCTGGGAAGCTCGGACAAGCCGGAGCACCAGCCCCTCTTCGACCTCCACGGCGATTTCCACGGCGTGGTCCATGAAGCCATCACCGCCCCCAGGCTCGAGGCCCTCCACGGCACCACCAAGCCTCAGGCGGACCGGTACCGGCGTATCTACTCCCGGGGGGACTTCGGCCAGCAGATTCGATCCGTGAGGGAGCACCGGCGCATCATCGAGGCCATCGGCGCCGGCGATGCCGACGAAAGCCTCTGTCGTACCCAGGAACACTGGATGGCCGCCGCGGACCGCCTCTGCGACATCATCGAGATCCTGGGGGAGCGGGGCAACTGGTAGGAGCCGCCATCCCTGTAACGGAACCATTGCATCGCGGCGATCACTATGATAACCTGATTTGTATACAATTTACCATCCAAAAATAGATACATGTTTTCGTACACTAATCACCCTCTCACTCAGGGCCTCCTCAGGCCTCCTCTCCTGCTCCGCCTCGGCGGAGGAATCGTTCACGCCCGGAAGGAATGCCGAACATGATCAATTGGAAGTCGATCGCAGCCATCCTGGTGGCCCTCGGCGGCATACCCGCATGTTTGCACGCCCAGGGCACCGGGACCGTGGTGGGAACCATCACCGACGCAACCACCGGACGGCCTCTGGGGGGCGCCCAGGTGGTCATCGTAGACACTCAACTGGGATCGCTGTCCGGCGCCGACGGGCGCTACCAGATCCGAAACATCCCCGCCGGCACGCATACGGTACGGGCGATCCTCATGGGATACGGAGCCGACGACCAGGTCGTCTCCGTGGCCTCCGGAGGCACCGTGACCGCCGATTTCCGCATGGGCCAGACCGCCGTGGAGATCGAGGGTCTGGTGGTCACCGCCCTGGGAATCGAGCGTCAGGAGCGAACCGTGACCACATCGGTCCAGCAGGTCGGAGGCAACGACCTGGCCAGCGTTCCCGACCCCAACATCGTGGCCTCCCTCTCCGGCAAGGTCGCCGGGGTGAGCCTCTTCAACTCCAACACCCCCGGCGGATCGAGTCGGATCG